>JBKBTU010000047.1:0-13653 GCA_046290715.1 Sphingomonas sp.
CGCTCCGACCCCAGGCGCCGAACAGCGGCCCCTGCCCGCCGAACGTGCCCGTTCCGAAGCCGAGGGCAGGCACGCGAAGGCCCGAGCGGCCGAGTTGCCGATATTCCATGTCGCATTCCTCATGCTGTCGCCGTGCATAGATGGACGAACCCTTCGGACGGCAGTAGGCGGTGCCTGAGCGGAGGATCTTTGCGGTGAACGCAAAACTGAATGGCGGCATCGATCGCGCGCACGCCTTGGCCCTGTTCGCGACGGTGGTGGACCAGGGCAGCTTCTCGGCGGCCGGCCGCGTGCTCGACATGAGCCCTTCGGCGGTCGCCCGCTCCATCGACAGGGTCGAGGCCAGGCTCGGCGTGCGCCTGCTGCTGCGCTCGACCCGTGCGCTGACGCTTACGGCGGAAGGGCAGAGCTACCTTCAGGCCGCGCGCCGCATCCTGGCCGACCTGGACGATGCCGAGCAGCTGATCGCCGATCAGGGGGCGCCGCGCGGCAGGCTGCGCGTCAGCGCCGCGCTGTCGCACGGGCGCCTATGCGTCGTGCCGCTGCTCGGCAAATTCGTGGAGCTGTACCCCGATATCTTCGTCGACATCGCCCTGACCGACACGCTGGTCGACATCGCAGCGGGCCAGGCGGATGTGGCGGTGCGGTTCGGCCCGCTCCCCGATAGCGCACTGACGGCGCGCAAGCTGGGCGAAACCGGTCGCGTCATCGTCGCATCGCCGGATTATCTCGCGCGGCATGGGACACCGGAAGAGCCGGAGGATCTGCTCCGGCACAACTGCCTCAACTTCAACTTCCGCCGCGCCGAGCCGGTCTGGCCATTCCGGCGCGACGGGCGCGACTTCAATCTGTCGGTGCGTGGCAGCATCGAAGCCAATAACGGCGAAACGCTCGGGCAGCTCGCAACGGCTGGTGTCGGCATCGCCCGTGTGGGTGCGTTCAGCGCGGATCACGAACTGGCCACGGGTGCGCTCGTGCCTGTGCTGGAGCGGTTCAATCCGGGCGACGTCGAGCAGATCCATGCCGTCTTCGTCGGCGGTACCAACGTGCCCGCCCGCGTGCGTGTGTTTGTGGACTACCTCGCGCTCAATCTTCGCTGACCCGCGATCCGTCGTTCGGCGACCGTCCGGGCGCTCCTGCTTCGGGCACCGGCACATAACGGCCGGGCATATGGCGTGACCGGTCGCGACCATCCTGCACTCCGTCGGGGCGGCCACCTAATGCGGGTCGGCGGCGAGTGCGTGGCGATCGTCGAACGCGTAGAGGGCGTGGTGCGACAGGATGTACAGCGTCCGCCCGTCGCTGCCGCCGAGCAGGAGTTGCAGCGGCCGTTCGGGCGTGTCGATTCGACGGAGCAGCCGACCGTCGGGAGCGTAGACGAAGACCTGCCCGTTCGCGACGTACAGGTTTCCCGCGGCATCGCGCGCGACGCTTTCGCCGCCGCGGTCGGCGACGACTTTGAGGTCGGTGACCCGCCCGCCGACGCCGACGAGGCCGCTATAGGTACGGTTTTCAGAGGGATTGGTCAGCACCACCCGCTCGCCGGGCTTCGCTGCGACCAAGCCATAGGCGTCCAGCGTGTCCGACCAGCGCCAGCCGAGCGCATCGTCCGGCCCCTGATTCCAGACACGGAACGCCGGAAGCGCGAGCGATCCGTCGGGTGAGACATATTGCTGCGGTTTCGCCTCGCCCATCTTGCCGATGAAACAATCGGCCATGGTCGGGAAAGCGTACGTCCTGGGATCGATCCGGTCGGCGAATTCGCCATTCGCCCAGACGTTGACCGGCAACAGCGTCGCCGCGTTGCCGCGGGCGGCGGTCGCAGCGGGTGTCGGGGCGATCGTCCGCACGTCGGCGGGGTGCGCGGGGTCGATGCTGTAGACGGTGCCATCGCGCCCTGCCGATGACAGCACGAGCAGCCGGCCCGAGCGATCGACCGCCAAGTTGACCGGATCGAGCGGCGCGTCGGCGACGGTCGACAGGCCCTCGCCTTCCGACCAGCCATGAATGCGCTGGAAGAAGCGATCGATGAAGTAGAGCTTGCCGCGCCGATCGACCGCGCCCCCGGCGATCGAATAGAAGCCGTCCGCCAGCTTGCGCACGCCCGGCGTCACCGGCACCTGCGATACGGCGGATGCCACCGCGGGGGGCGCCGGCACGTCGAGGCGCGCGAACTCGCGCTCGCGAACCTCGCTCTGCCGCGTCATGTCGCGGATGGCGTTCTCGAAGGGATATTTGCTCGCACGCAGGAAGGTGCCGCAGCCCTTGGCGTCGCAGCTCGCAAAGCCGCTTTCGGCGTTCACATGGACGTTGCGGAATCGGATATCGCCCGAATTGTACAGCTTGACCGCCGCATCCATCGGCTTGGCGGTGCGGGTCACGCGATAGCCATGGTAGTTGGCGAACAGGATGTTGCGGCTGTCCCGCATCTCCGTCGACACCGCGTTGACGCCGTCGCGCACCTCCTGCTCGGTCTGAGGCGCCAGAAACTCCCAGTTCTCGACGTGGTCGAGGACGATCTCGTGCCGGTAATGATGTTCGGCGGAGAGCTGGTAGACATGGCCGGGCGTCTTGGTGTTCGACACGTAGAAGCCAGCCGACGCCAGGGTATTCGGCGACCAGAGCGCCGCGAACGTGCCGCCGCCGCCGTCCGTCACCCAGATGCTGGGCTGCTGCCCGTCGGGGCGCGCGCGCGGATCGTTCTGGTTGATCGGGCTGCCCTTCGTCAGCAGCGTCCCGCCGCCGCCCTGGATCTTGACGTCGTTGACCTCCGAGCGTTCGCCAGCGCGCCACAGCAGCGCGGTCGCCCGCGGATTGATCGCGCCGGTCCACAGGCCGATGCCGTGGACGATCGCATTGCCTCCCTTCGCGCTCTCGATCAGCGCCTTGGGTGCGCCGACACCCATGAAGGCGGGTGTCTCGTCGGGCAGGTAGACGTGCGTCAGGCTGGGGTGGAGCGCGATCAGCACGCTGTCGGGCCGCAGCCGCAGCGTATCGGTGACGCGGTAGCGACCCATCGGCAGATACAGCACGCGATGCGTGTCGATCGCGCGCTGCAGCGCCACGGTGTCATCGGTCGTATCGTCGCCCTTGACGCCGAGGTCGCGGACGTTCGTCCAGTCCGCGACCGGCGGCAGCGCCGCGATCGCCGGGCGGCGCCGTGCCGGCACGCGCGGAAGCGGCGTCATCGTCACGTCGGTCGCGAAGTCGCCGATCCCGCCCGATGGCGGCAGTTTCAGGCCGTGGGAAAAATCGGCGACGCGGTAGCGCGCGCCTTGCCCCGCCACCGTCCGCCCGCTGTCGCGGAACCGTGCGAAGATCGGCGTCGCGCTCGCCACCGCATTGTCGAAGCCGATCTGCGTGAAGACGCTCTTCTCCTCCGAGATCAGTACGCCGGCCTGCGCCACATTCTCGAAGCGGACATCCTTGCCCCACAGCGAATCGGAATTGCCGCGATCGATCTCGATGCCCACCGGGGTATCGCGGATCGCGACGTTGACCAACGTCAGGTCGACCTCATGCTCGCGGATCGCCGCATCGCGCTGCCCCTGAAACTCGCTGTCGATCAGCGTGAACTGCCAGGCGGGAGACGTCTTTTCCGAGACGATGCCGTAGCGGCCGCCGAAGAAGCGCAGATCCTCGAATGCGTTGCCCGCCTGATAGACGCCGGCGAAACCCGATCCGATGTGGAAGTCGCCGTGGCGGATATAGCCGTGCTGCGCGACGCGAAAGCGCACCGCGACTGCCCCGGCATTGCCCGCGCCGATCCTGAAGTCGACGTTGGCGATCGCGGAGTAGAAGATGCTCGACGTCGCATCGAAGACGTTGGGATCGAACGGCACGCTGGTGGGCGGCGGCACCGGCACCTTGCCCGAGCGATATTGATCCTCGCCGGTGAAGGCGACCATCGCGCCGATGCCCGTCGCGAAGCCCGGCGTCGCGTCGCCGAGCACGATCTCCGGTCGGGTCGGCCCGACGCCGAAGACGCGGACCGCCGACCGTATGAAGATGGTACGACTGATCCGGTACCGCCCCGAGGGCAGGAAGACGATACCGCCCTGCCCGCCCGCCGCCGCGGTGTCGATCGCCTGCTGGATCGCGGCGCTGTCGTCCGCGCGCCCGTCACCCACGCCGCGCACGGTGATCGCGCGCGGGTCCGCGGGCGCGCTGAGATAGACCGAGGTCGTCTTGCCCCATGCGGATACAGGCAGCAGCGATACCGCCGCGCCGAGCAGCCAAAATGCCTTCATTGGGCGTCTCCCAGGATGATCGGCCCTGTCGGTGCCGCCGGGCCGGCGCGGTGGTACGGCGGGATGCGCCGCGATCAGAAGGCGTGGAGGTGCATCGCCTGCGCCGCGATCGCGACCTGGGTGCGGTTGCGCACGTTGAGCTTGCGCATGAGCGCCGTCATGTGCGCCTTCACCGTCGCTTCCGCGATGCCGAGGTCATAGGCGATCTGCTTGTTGAGCAAGCCGGAATGGACCCCGCGGAGCACCTTCATCTGCGTCGGCGTCAAGCGATCCAGCCCATGCACCCCGCCGGCCGCGACGGCAGGCTCCGCGGTGGTCTGACGGGCGACGGAAAACGTCCCTTCCATCCTCTTCCTCCTTTGGTCGGCAAGGCTGCCGAGGGTCGTCCGTTGAGGACGATCGCGCTTGGTCCGCACACGTCCGGTTGCTCGGATTTGGTTGGACAGGTTCAGTGTATGATCGCGTTACATTCATCGGATCAAGCGCTTTTTTATTGCCGAACGCCAGAATCTGTCCAACAAGTGTTGGCGTGCCGCGCAGACGAAGACGTCGCCGCTCATACGGGCACGAGGCAGGGAGGATGCGATGGGCTGCGGACAGCGGGGTGTTGGAACCGGCACGATCATGGCGGCACGGCGATGACCGGCGCCGACGTCCGTCTCGTCGTCGCCGCGCTCGCCGGTATCCTGCTCGCGGTGGTGATGATCGTCCGCGGGCGCCTCCACCCCTTCATCGGCCTGCTGTGCGGAGCCTTTACGGTCGGGCTGCTCGCGGGCCTGCCGCTGCCCGATATCGCCAAGGCGGTGCAGAAGGGCGTCGGCGACATCGTCGGCGGTACCGGACTTGTCGTCGCGCTCGGCCTGTCGCTCGGCGCGATGCTGCACCTGTCGGGAGGTGCCGCGACGCTCGCCAAGGGTGCGTTGCAGCTGACCGGTGCGCGCGCGGCGCCCTGGGCGACGCTGGGCATCGCGATCGTCATCGGGCTGCCGCTGTTCTTCGAGACCGGTCTCGTCCTGCTGCTACCGATCGTCGTCGCTGCGGCCGAGGCGATGGCGGACGGCGATCCCGCCGAACGCGACGCGGCGAAGCTCCGCCTGATCATGCCCGCGCTCGCCGGCCTCGGCGTCGTCCATGCGCTGGTGCCGCCCCACCCCGGCCCGCTGCTCGCGGTCGAGGCGCTCGGCGCGAACCTCGGCAAGACGATGCTCTACGGCATCCTGATCGGCATCCCGACCGCGATCCTCGCGGGGCCGGTGCTGGCGCGGTTCGTGACACCGGGGGTGCGGCTCGCCGCGCCGGTGTTGCAGGACCACCGACTCGGGATCGCCACCCCGGGCCGCGCCGCCGCGCTCTTCATCGTGCTGCTGCCCGTCGCGCTGATCGCCACCGGCGAACTCGGCCAGATGGCCGCTGGCCTGAAGGGCGCACCCTGGCTGGTCGCGGCAAGCAATCCCGTCGTCGCCTTGCTCGTCGCCAATCTGCTCGCGCTGCCACTGCTCTTCGGCCGCCGCCTGCGCGAGGCCGCGATCCAGGATGCCGTCTGGCACGAGGTGATGGCGGCGGCGGGCGCGATCCTGCTCGCGATCGGTGCCGGCGGCGCGCTGAAGCAGGTGCTGGTCAGCGCCGGCCTGTCCGACCTGCTCGCGCGGCTGGTGCTGATGTACGCGATCTCGCCCCTGCTGCTCGGCTGGCTGGTCGCGGTCGGCATCCGCCTCGCCGCCGGATCGGCGACGGTGGCGACGATCACCGCGGTCGGCATCATGCCGGGCGTCGTCGCAGGCTCCGGCATCGCGCCCGAACTCGTCGTGCTCGCGATCGGCGCGGGTTCGGTATTCTTCAGCCACGTCAACGATCCCGGCTTCTGGCTGGTCAAAAGCTATGTCGGCACCAGCACGGCCGACACGTTCCGGACCTGGTCGCTGCTCGAGACCGTGATCTCGGTGGTCGGGCTCGCCCTCGTGGTGGCGCTCGGCTATGTCGTCTGACCGGGCGCGGAGGGGTTCGATGAACGAGGGGCGGCTGGCCGATCGCGCCTATAACGCGATCGTACGGATCATCGCCGACGACGGCCTGACGACCGGCGATCGCCTGCCGTCCGAGGCGCGCCTTGCCGAGCTGTTCGGCATGTCGCGCACGATCGTGCGCGAGGCGCTGGCGCGGCTGGCATCGGACGGCATCACAGAGGCGCGGCGCGGTGCCGGCTCGTTCGTCAAGCGCCGGCCGTCGGAACGGCTGGGCACGCACGTCGCGATGGACGCGCTCGCCAAGACGCTGGGAACGTACGAGGTCCGCTTCGTGCTGGAGGCGGAATCGGCGCGTCTCGCCGCACTGCGCCGCTCGCAGGAGCAGCTCGACGCGATCGAGGCGGCGCTGGCGGCGCTGCGCGCTTCGCTGCTGTCGAACGCGCCGGCGCACGAGGAGGACTGGCTGCTCCACCGCGCGATCGTCGAGGCGACGGGAAATTCCGCTTTCCTCCCCGTCTTCGACCTGTTGCAGAACGAGGTGGTGCAGATCCTGCGCGCCGGCGTCGATATCTCGCGCTCGCGCCCGCCGCATGTGATCGGCGCGATGATGGACGAACATGACGCGATCGTCGATGCGATCCGCGCGCGCGACGCCGATGGCGCGGCGCTGGCGATGCGCTGGCACCTGTCGCAGGGGCGCAAGCGGCTGATGCCGTGAGCGCCCCCGGTTCAGCGTGACGCCGTGGGACCCGCGGGCCGACCGTGCAGCCACGCCATGACCTGCGCGACCAGCGCGTCGATCGGCTGCGTGGCATCCAGCGTCACCGCGCATTCGTCCGCGCCCGGTCGCTCCAGCGTCGCCAATTGGCTGCCGAGCAGGCTGGTCGGCATGTAATGGCCCGAACGCGTCGTCATCCGGCGGGCAAGCTCCGTCGCGTCGGTTTCGAGCAGGACGAAACAGAGCGGTGCCGCGCTCGCCGCGGCCAGTCGCTCGCGATAGCTGCGCTTCAGCGCCGAACAGGCCGCGACCGCCATGTCGTCCCGCTCGGCCGCCGCACCCAGCGCCGCGCCGAGCCGGTCGAGCCACGGCCAGCGATCGGCATCGGTCAGCGGATGCCCCGCCTGCATCTTGGCGACATTGGCGGCCGAATGGAACGCATCGCCCTCGAGGACCGGACAGGCGGCGGCGGCGGCGAGCGCCCGCGTCAGCGTCGTCTTGCCGCTGCCGCTCACCCCCATCACCACCAGGCCCAGGGGCCGCTCGAGCGCGCGCCCTGCCTGGACCGTGCCGGCCTGACCCGTTCCAGCCTGAACTGTCCCTGCCTGCGCCTTTGGCTGCACCTGCCGTCCCAACTCCTTCCGCCGGCGCACGCCGGCTCGTCGCCTATCCGGTGTCAACGCACGAAAGGCCATTACGACCTTTGTCGCAGTCGATCGGGCCCCTGCCCGCACCTATCCCGGTCGCCCGACGATCCGCCGCGCCCATCATCAAGGATATCGAGGACATGACCGCCACCCCCGTTCGCCTGGCCGCCGCGCTGCTGCTCGCCGGCGCTGCCGCACCCGCCCTCGCAGGGCCGACCTCGTGGCTCGGCGTCGCGCCCGACGATCCGCGCGCGGTCACGGTCGCGGCCCCACGCGACGGCGTGGCAGACGCGGGGCCGGCGATCCAGCGCGCGATCGATGCGGTCGCCGGCCAGGGCGGCGGCGGCCTCGTCTTCCTCCCCTCGGGCCGCTACCGCCTGACGCGCACGCTCTACATTCGCCCCGGCGTGCGGCTGTTCGGCGTCGGCAAGACACGGCCCGTCTTCGTTCTGGCTCCCGAAACGCCCGGCTTCCAGACCGGGGTCGGCACCATGGTCTTCTTCACCGGCACACTGCCGGTCAGGCCGGGCGAGCCTGCCCTCCCGCCCGTCCCCGTCCCGCCGCCGACCAGCGTGCCGTTCGCGGCGGATATCGCCGACGCCAATTCCGGGACCTTCTACTCTGCCATGGCCAACGTCGATTTCGAGATCGGCGAGGGCAATCCGGCCGCCACCGCAGTCCGCTTGCACACCGCGCAGCACAGCTATCTCAGTCACATCGACTTCCGCCTGGGGTCGGCGCTCGCCGGCATCTATCAGGTCGGCAACCTGGGGCAGGACTTGCGCTTCTTCGGCGGGCGCTACGGCATCCTGGCCGAAAAGACCTCGCCTGCGTGGCAGTTCACGCTGATCGACGCGCTGTTCGACGGGCAGCGCGACGCCGCGATCCGCGAACATGAGGCGGGCCTGACCCTCGTCAACACCGTCTTCCGGAACGTGCCCGTCGGCGTCGAGATCGACCGCGGCTATGGCGACTGGCTGTGGGGCAGCCATGTCCGGTTCGAGAATGTCGCGAAGGCGGGCGTCATCATCAGCAACGAAGGCAACGCCTATACCCAGATCGGCTTCAGCGACGCCGTTGCGAGCGCCACGCCCGTCTTCGCGCACTTTCGCGATAGCGGCCGCGACGTCGCGGGGCCCGGCACGCGCTACCGCGTGCGGGACTTCAGCTATGGCCTGACCCTCGCCTCACCGGTCGCGACCGGCACGTACGAAACGCGGTTCGATGCCGCCCCGCTCGCCGCGCTGCCCAAGGCGCCGCCCCCCGCCGTCCGTGGGCTGCCGCCGGTCGCGCAATGGGTCAACGTCCGCGCGCTCGGCGTGCGCGGCGACGGCACGACCGACGATACCGCCGCGCTCCGCCGGGCGATCGCCAGCCGCCGCGTGCTCTACTTCCCCGCCGGCTTCTACCGCGTCACCGACACGCTGACGCTGCGGCCCGACAGCGTGCTGATCGGCCTGCACCCCAGCCTCACCCAGGTCGTGCTCGCCGACGACAGCCCCGCGTTCCGCGGTGTCGGTCCCGCCCGCGCGCTGATCGAGAGCGCGAAGGGCGGCGCTGCGATCGTCACGGGCCTGGGCCTTGCGACGGGCGGCCGCAATCCGCGTAGCGTTGCGCTCTTGTGGAAGGCGGGCGAGGCGTCGCTGGTCGACGACGTCAAGTTCCAGGGCGGCCACGGGACGTTCGGCGCCGACGGCACCCGCACCGAACCCTATAACGCCGACCACAGCGGCGATCCGGACCCGCAGCAGCGCTGGGACGGGCAATATCCCAGCCTGTGGGTGACGGACGGCGGCGGCGGCACGTTCAACGGCCTGTGGACGCCCAGCACCTATGCGTCGGCAGGCATGCGCGTGTCCGACACGAGCACGCCCGGCCATGTCTACCAGCTCTCCGCCGAGCATCACCGCCGCGCCGAGATCGTGCTGGACGGCGTCCGCAACTGGGAATTTCTGGCTCCGCAGACGGAGGAGGAAGCCGGCGAAAGCCGTGCCGCCGTCGCGATCGAAGTGCGCAATGCCCGCGACATCCTGTTCGCGAATCTCCACGCCTATCGCGTAACCCGTTCGCTCGATCCGGCGCCTGCGGCGATCACGATGTACAATTCGACCGGTATCCGCTTCCGCAATGTCCATGTGAATGCCGAGAGCGGTTTTGCGACCTGCGACGCGGCGGGCTGCGGCACCTATCTGCGCGCCAGCAAATATCCGTACGAAAACGCGATCCGCGACGTCACCCGCGGTGTAGACGTGCGCGAGCGCGAGTTCGCCGCGCTCGACGTCACCGATGCCGCGGTCGCGCCGGTCACCAGCCTGGCGCCGGTCGAACGGCTCGCCGGCGGCTTCCACGCGCTTGGCGGCGGCGCGGTCGACGCGGCGGGCAAGCTCTACTTCGTCGATCGCCAGATGCAGCGCATCCACGGTTGGACAAGGGCGGAGGGGGTGTCGATCGTCGCCGACGCCCCGCTCGATCCCGTCAACCTGGCGGTGGATGGATCGGGCAAGCTGATGGTGCTGTCGTCCGCCGGCCCTGCGGCCACGGTCTACAGCCTCGATCCCAAGTCTCCCGCCGACGTGCGCGTGCTGGCGCCGCAGCCCGCCGGCCGATCGGGGCGGCTGGCGCTGCCCGGCAGCCTGTGGGTCAACGGCGAGTTCCGCGACCAATACGATCCCGCGACCGACCGCTTCACGACCCTGGCCGAGATGTTCGCGCGCGACATGGCGATCCCCAAGGCCCAACGCTACGTCTCGCCCGACGGCAGCCTGTCGCTGCCCGCCTATCGCGTGTGGCAGCAGGGGCCGGCGGACCACCGGGGCTGGCGCTTCTCGGATACGCTCGACACCTATGGCTTCGTGACCGCCAGGATCGGCGACCGGCTCTACATCCCCAACGGATCGGAGGATCGCACCTATACCGGCCTCGTCGGGCCGGGGGGCGCGATCACCGACCTCGAACCCTTCGCCTCGCGCGGCGGGGAAAGCGTCGTCACCGGGCCGGACGGGCGGGTCTATGTCGCGAACGGACAGATCTACGTCTACGCCGCCGACGGACGCGCGTTGGGGCGGATCGATGTGCCCGATCGGCCGCTGCAACTGGTGTTCGGCGGCCCCGACAGGTCGACGTTGTTCATCCTCACCCACCACGCCCTCTACGCGGCGACGCCTTGACCACCATCGCAGGCCGATGGTCGCACAGACTTTGGTCGTAGATGCCGCGCCCACCGCGATCGATTAGATTGACAGAAGACAGGGGGAACAGCCGGGAGGACACCGGCGAGCGCCCCCGGATCGATCAGGGGATGGATGATGAAGAGCACGACGAACCCGCGCACCCTCGCCAAGCGCACATTCGGTAACGCTACCAGCCTGGTCGTTCTGGCCAGCGCCCTGCTCGCGACCCCGGCCCTCGCGGCGCCCGGCGCCGCGCCGCAGACGGTGCCGGATTCGACGCGATCGGCCGACCCCGCTGCGC
This sequence comes from Sphingomonas sp., assembly GCA_046290715.1. Classification (GTDB taxonomy): domain Bacteria; phylum Pseudomonadota; class Alphaproteobacteria; order Sphingomonadales; family Sphingomonadaceae; genus Sphingomonas. The sequence goes on from JBKBTU010000047.1 coordinate 11,051, forward strand.
CGGACCAGTCGGTGAAGCCCAACTCGACCACCGACGGCACCGCCGACGCCCCCCAGGCCGAAAGCGGCGGCGACATCATCGTCACCGGCACGCGCATCACCGCCAACGGATTCAACGCACCGACCCCGACGACGGTGATCGGCGAGGACCAGATCCTCAAGAACGCGCAGTCGAACATCTTCAACACCGTCGTGCAATTGCCCTCGCTGCAAGGATCGACCGGCGCGACGACGGGGACGTTCAGCACGTCGAGCGGCCAGCAGGGCCTCAGCTCGCTGTCGCTGCGCGGCCTCGGCACGATCCGCACGCTGACGCTGCTCGATGGCCAGCGCGTGGTCGGCGCCAACGTCACCGGCGTGACGGACATCAGTCAGTTCCCGCAGTTGCTCATCAAGCGCGTCGACATCGTCACCGGCGGTGCGTCCGCCTCCTACGGCTCGGATGCGGTCGGCGGCGTCGTCAACTTCATCACCGACACCCGCTTCACCGGCCTCAAGGGCAACCTGCAGACCGGCGTCACCACCTATGGCGACGACGGACAGGTGCTGGCGCAGCTCGCGGTCGGCAAGGCGTTCGCCGGCGACACGCTGCACGTCATCCTAAGCGGCGAATATGCGAAGGATCAGGGCGTCGGCCCAGGCTTCTTCGGCGAAGACCTCGCCGGCAGCCGCGACTGGTATCGCGCGACGACGCTGATCGACACCGGTAACCGCAACGGCGGTACGCCGCAGTTCCTGTACCGCGATCACGGCCAGGCCTATCAATATACGCGCTACGGCCTGATCAGCAGCGGCCCGCTGCAGGGCATGGCGTTCGACGTCAACGGCAACCCTTTCCAATTCCAGTACGGGTCGAACGGCGTCCCGTCGAAGACCGCGGGTGGCAACGTCATCGGCTGCTACGTCGGCTTCTGCGTCGGAGGCGATCAGTCGGGCCACGTCGGGTCGGGCACGTCGCTGCAATCGGCGCTGGAGCGGATCAACGGCTACACCCGCGTCGGCTACGACATCGCGCCGGACACGGAGCTCTACGTCACCGCCAACGTCGCGCAGGTGAAGACCAGCAATCAGCCCAATCCCGGCGCCGCCAAGACCGGGCTGACCATCCAGTGCTCGAACCCCTACCTGCCCGCGTCGATCCAGCAGCAATGCGCCGCCAACGGCATCACCAGCTTCGGCTACGGCCTCAGCAACGCGATCCTGCCCAACATCAAGGTCAACACCGATCGCCGCCAGTATCGGTTCGTCGGCGGTCTGAAGGGCAAGGCCGAAGCGATCGGGTCCGACTGGACCTACGACATCTACTACGAACACGGCATCAACATCACCGACATCAACGTCGACAACATCAGCCTGAACGGCCGCTACAATCAGGCGATCAACGCGACGACGCTGGGCGGTCAGATCGTGTGCGCCGATGCGACCGCGCGCGCGAACGGGTGCCAGCCGATCAACATCTTCGGCGGCGCGGCGCCGTCCGCCGCGGCACTCGCCTATATCGTGCCCGAGAACGGCCCGTTCCAGCATACCCGCCAGACGCAGGACGCCGCGGCGGCCAGCATCTCGGGTACGCCGCTCGACCTGTGGGCGGGGCCGCTCGCGGTGGCGATGGGCGTCGAATACCGGCGCGAGGCGTATCGCGTGAACGCCGACCCCTATGGCGCGGGCGTTTCGGCGATCAGCCCCAATTCGACCGCCTATCCGGCCGATCCGATCCTCAATTCGAGCGTGGGCAGCAACTGGTATGCCGGCAATTACAAGAACGGGTCGGGCAAGTACCACGTCTTCGAAAGCTTCCTCGAGCTGAACCTGCCGATCCTCGACTCGGCGGCGCTGGGCAAGGCGAACATCAACGTCGCAGGCCGCGCGACCAAATATTCGACCTCGGGCGTCATCTACGCCTGGAAGGTCGGCGGCACGTGGGAAACGCCGCTCGACGGCCTGCGCCTGCGCGCCGTGACCTCGCGCGACGTGCGTGCGCCGAACCTGTCCGAACTGTTCGCGGCGCCGACGACCACGACCGTTCCCAACTTCACCGATCCGCGCAAGACGACCGCCAACCCCAATGGGCGCCAGCTGCTCATCGTCCAGAACACGATCGGCAACCCCAACCTGCGTCCAGAGACCGCGCGCAGCACCGAAGCCGGCATCGTCTATGCGCGTCCGTCGTGGCTGCCGGGGCTCAGCCTGTCGTTCGACTATTACAAGATCAAGGTCAGCGACGTCGTCTCGAGCCTGACGGCGCAGCAGATCGTCAACCTGTGCTTCGTCTCGAACCTGCCGGACACCTGCGGCGCGTTCAATCTCGACATTCCGGTCGGCAGCAACCAGACGAATTTCGTCAACGTCCAGTCGTTCAACCTCGCCTCGATCAAGACCGAGGGCTTCGACATCGAGGCGAGCTACCAGTGGCGCAACCCGCTGGGCCTGGGCGGCACCTTCACGGCGCGCGGCCTCGGCACGCACGTCATCAACTTCATCACCGATCCGGGCCTGCCGGGTACGATCCCGGTGGATTCGGCCGGCGCCAATTCCGGCGCGACTCCCAACTGGAAGTGGCTGGCGGTCGAAAGCTACGACAACGACCAGTTCAGCCTGACGCTA
>JBKBTU010000479.1:0-722 GCA_046290715.1 Sphingomonas sp.
CCGGATCTGCGCGAATATAGCGCGCGTCCGAGTTATTCGATGGGTCCGCACACCGCCCCGCTTGGCCTCACCTTCGCAACCGATGTGAAGCTCGGCAAGCTTCGCCAAGGGCGCGTTCGTCGGCCTGCACGGGTCGTGGAACCGCGTGCCCGCATCAGGCTACAAGGTCGTGTTCGTGCCGTTCGGCGAGCGCGGCCTACCGGTGCCCGATGCCAAGCCGATCGATGTGCTGACCGGCTTTCTGGATGCCAAGGGCAAGGCGCAGGGTCGTCCGGTCGGCGTGACGGCGGACCGCACCGGCGCACTGCTGGTCGCGGACGATGTCGGCAACACGATCTGGCGGGTGAGCGCTCCGGCTCAGTAATCGGCGGCGGCGTAGGACAGGTCGGAATAGCCGGCCTCCTCGCCCCAACCGGTGCCGGCCTCGGCCACCGCATCGCTTGCGCGCAGTTCGGCCTGATAGTCCGGGACGCTGCCCGACGGCGCCAACGGGAGCATGCCAGTGACGGTGTAGTGCGCTGCAACGGTGCCGGCACAACTGCCCAGCCCACCGGTGGCAAGCAGGGCGACGGCAATCATCGGCCAGGGGCGGGGCGATCGGTTCATCGCATGTCTCCTCTTGGCGAAAAACCGCGCGGGCGAAGACAGGTTCCCTATTTCAACAGCTTGGGCGCTTCCTGCAGCAGCTTCTCGCGGATCTTGCCCGCGAACAGCGCCAGCAT
>JBKBTU010000480.1:0-388 GCA_046290715.1 Sphingomonas sp.
TGTTGCGATTCGTCGATCAGTGCGTCGGCGGTCGGCGCCGGGTCGGCCACCGCAGCCGCCGCCTCGATCGGCGCGGTCGCCCGTGCCGGGCGGGCGCGCAGCCGGTCGATGGCGCTGTTGCGTGCGATCGCCGCGAGCCAGGTGATCGGGCTGGCACGATCGGGATCGAAGCGTCCCGCCCGCTGCCACACCTTCACATAAACCTCCTGCACCACGTCCTCAGCTTCCTCCCGGTCTCCACAGATACGCAGGCAGATGCCGAAAAGCTTCGCACTGGTCAGCGCATAGACCTCGGCCAGTGCGGAACGGTCGCCACGCCCGGTCGCAATCAGCGCGTCGGTGAGCCGCTTGCGCGCGAGCGAGTCGGAGGGAAGTGCGGATGACACAG
>JBKBTU010000480.1:398-722 GCA_046290715.1 Sphingomonas sp.
ACGCAGGCGCAAGCGCGCTGCCGACGCCGCGTCATCGCGTCGCGTCCCCATCGGCCGGATCGCGCAGGTCGAGTGCGGCGACCAGTTCCTCGAGATCGGCCCCGGCGGGCACCAGCAGCCATTCGCGGCTCGCCGCGCCGTTGACGACCGTCACCGCGCCGCGCGGGCAGACCCCGAGACATTTGACGTCAACGACCCCCGCCGCCGCCTTGCGCCCTTTTTTGAGGTCGAGGTGCTTGCGCAGCGCCTTGCCCAGGGGCTGCCGCCCCTTTGGCCCGAACCCGCCATCCAGCTTTTTCGAGCATTTCGTGCAGACCAGAACCG
>JBKBTU010000481.1:0-721 GCA_046290715.1 Sphingomonas sp.
TTCGTCTGTCCGGTCTCCAGCACCGGAATCTTGTAGGTGCTGGTCTCTTGCTTGGGCTTCAAGGGAGGGCAGTCGCTGCAGCTCTGCGACACGAGGCTGCCGTTGCCGCCATGGCTCACCAGCGGCGTGATGGACGACGCCAAGGCCGTCCCGCTCGCCAGGATCAGGGCACTCGTCAGCAGAAAACGCATGGCACGACTCCTCTCATGATCCGAGAAGTCTTAGCGCACGAGCATTTCCATCCCGTCAGCAGAAATGGTAAAAATTGAATGAATGCCAGCGGTGAGGATTGAGGCGCCGAACGGCGGCTCAGGCCGTTTCCCGCACGATCGCCTGCCAGCCGATGTCGCGGCGGCAGAAGCCGTTCTCCCATTCCAGATGGTCGATCAGCGCATAGGCCTTGGCCTGCGCCTCGACGACGGTCTTGCCCGTCGCGGTTACATTCAGCACCCGCCCGCCTGTGGCCACGAGCACTCCATCCTTCAGCGCCGTGCCGGCGTGGAGGATCTTTTCGTCGGCCTTCGTCTCCGGCAGCTGGCCGATCGGCGTGTTCTTCTCGTAGGCGCCGGGGTAGCCCTTCGCGGCCATCACCACCGTCAGCGCCGCGTCCTCGCTCCATTCGGCGGACACCTGATCCAGCGTCCCCGTCGCCGCCGCATGCAGGAGCGGCAGGAGGTCGCTCTTCAGCCGCATCATCAGCACCTGGCATTCCGGGTCGCCG
>JBKBTU010000482.1:0-720 GCA_046290715.1 Sphingomonas sp.
TGGCGCAGTCGGGCTTTGCGGTGCTGACGGTCAACCCCTTCTACCGGTCGGTAAAGGGCCAGTTCCTGCAGCCGGGCGAAAGCTATGCCGACCCGGCGGTGCGGGCGAAGATCGGCCCGTGGCGCGCGCTGCTGACCCCCGACGCGGTGGTGCGCGACGCCGCTGCCTATGTCGGCTGGCTCGACCAGCAGAAGGAGGTCGATGTGAAGCGCGGGGTCGGCACCACCGGTTATTGCATGGGCGGGCCGTTCACGATGCGCACGGCGGCGGCGCTGCCCAAGCGGGTGCGCGCGGGGGCGTCGTTCCACGGCGGCGGGATCGGCACCGACCGGCCCGACAGCCCGCATCTGCTGGTCCCGCAGATGCAGGCGCAATTCCTGTTCGCGGTCGCGGAGAATGACGACAAGCGCAATCCGGGCGAGAAGGAACTGGTGCGCCAGGCCTTTGCCGACGCGAAGCTGAAGGCCGAGATCGAGGTGTATCCGGCCAACCATGGCTGGTGCCCGCCCGACAGCCAGGTGTACGATCAGGTGCAGGCGGAAAAGGCGTGGGCGCGGTTGCTGGAGACGTTCAAGGGGTTGTGAGTTGGTGATCCTCCCCCTGGCGGGGGAGGATTGATTGCACTTGACCCGTGCTGCGATTTCGTTCCTATTTCGTTCTCAATCGACTCGGAGGGAAGACGATGACGCTGACGCTCTATACCAACCCGATGTCGCGCGG
>JBKBTU010000483.1:0-719 GCA_046290715.1 Sphingomonas sp.
CGGGCGCGGTTGGCGGGACTCGTGCCGGTCGCCGTGGGAGCGGTGTGGGCGCTGACGACGCCGATGCCGGATCTGCTGGTGACCGGCGACGGTCGGCATCTGGCGGTGCGGATGGATCATGGCGAACTGGCGCTGCTGCGCGACCGGGCGGGGGATTATGTGCGCGACACGCTCGCCGAGAATGGCGGGGTCGATGCCGAACTTCCGGCGCTCGCCGAACAGCGCGACGCGCGGTGCAGCGCGGATCTGTGCATGGTGACGGTCGAGCGCGGCGGGCGCGAATGGCGGATCGCGGCGACGCGCAGCGGCTATCGCGTGCCGTGGCGCGCGATGGTGGCATTCTGTGCCTCGGCGGACATCATCGTCGCGGACCGCTGGCTGCCGCGCGGGTGCGTGCCGAAATGGCTGAAGCTGGATCGCGCGACGCTGGCGGAAACCGGCGGGGTGGCGATCACCTTCGGCGCGCGGCCGACGGTGGTGACGGTGCGGCGCCCGGGCGCACGGCATCCGTGGCTGGAGGCGGAGACGGTGCTGCCGGTGCGCCAAACCCGGGAACGGCGTCCAGTTCAATCGCGCACGACTTCATAGTGCGCGACCCGGCCGGAGGCATCGACATCGACCACGAGCCGTTCGGAGTCGATGGACAGCAGCGACCGCTCGTTCCCGAGCCGATAGACATAGTCGCGGTCGCGGAAATAGCCCGCGTTCGACGGAGCTCC
>JBKBTU010000484.1:0-718 GCA_046290715.1 Sphingomonas sp.
CGGCGCGTTGCGGACGCTGACCGGATCGTTGACCACCAGCGTCTGCCCCGCGATCCGTTCGAGCAGGTGCGTCGCGGTGATGTAGCCGAGGTCGAACGGCGGGTCCTGGCGCATCAGCACCACATCCGCCTCCGCGCCGAGATCGAGGCTGACCGGCGCATCGGCGCGGAAATGGTCGCCCGCGACCCGCTGCACGGTCACGGGCCGCGCCTGCGCCCAGACGCGGCCGTCGCGATAGTTGAGATCTTCGGCGAGGTAGTGGAACAGCCGATGGCCGCGCGCCTGTGCGCTGAGCATCAGCGCGAACGTCGAATCGCCGGCGATGGCGATGCTCTCGAGCGGGTCCATCTGGACGGCGACGGTGAGGGACATGGACGGCACTCGCGCTGTTGCTGGTCGGGTTAGCGGACTTAGGGGGCGGGGCGGCGGATGTCACCCGCGTGCCGGCTTGGGCCGCGCGAACCGGGGCTAGGAGGGGCCGTGCCCTAGCCGAGCGAGACTTGTGCCGAAGTGGAAAGAGATGGCCTCCACCAATCGTGTTCCGGCGCAGGCCGGAACCCAGGGCCATGGATAGCAACGGCGTGCGGCGCTCGCGGCCCTGGGCTCCTGCCTGCGCAGGAGCACCGGCGAGTGTTCGGCATAGATGTCGCTTTGAGTGCCGGGATGACGCGACGGGAGCGCAGGCGCCGAAAACCGAACACCGTTTCGAACCTAGCCG
>JBKBTU010000485.1:0-717 GCA_046290715.1 Sphingomonas sp.
GCTCGAGCAGCCATTGGTCGTGGTCGAGCTGGACGAGCGGCGTCACCGCGGCATGGCTGAAGCGGCCGTAGGCGGCGGCGCAGAGTTCGCGCAGTTCCTCCGTCGTCAGCGCGTCGCCGACGAAGGGCGTCATCACCGCCACCGCCGTGTCGACGTAGGAGAGGTTGGCGAGCCCCGCGATCTGGTCGCGCGTCAGGCTCGGCCATGCCTCCGGCAGATAGAGGCCGCCGTCCGACGCCAGCCCGGCGAGCGTGACGTCCCGAAAGTCGAGCGCGGGCGCGTCCCCGCGGGTGCTGACATAGCGCATCGCGGCTGGGTAGCGGCGCAGGGGCGACGGGGCAACGACGGGATTTCTTGGGCCGGGTGCGATTCGCGTTTCGCGGACGGGTCGCCCGGGCGGCTCGGAAGTTGACGAAGTTGACACTACGTCGCGCCCGAAAACGCCCCCGGCCCGGTGCCGGGGGGCACGAGAGCGGATGTGCGGCGGTTGGGCATGCGACGGATTGTAGGCTGCGCGAGGGGTGTAGGACAGCGTGGGTGTGCGGTTGGTGCCGGGCGGCGGCGACAGGCGACCCTATCGCCTGCAACATCGTAACTGTGAAAATGCGGCCTGTCGTTCCACCGCGACCTTTCCCATTTTCCCGTAGCTGAGGGGTCGTTTTGGGAAAACGCAATCGGGAACAGGTTACGGGAAAGAGAGCCTGCAGGCGATCGTCG
>JBKBTU010000486.1:0-716 GCA_046290715.1 Sphingomonas sp.
CGCATCGGCATCCCGCCCGAGCGGCTGACGCTGGTGCTGAACGGCATCGCCGACCTGCACAGCACCCGGCCCGCGCGCTGGCAGGATCCGCGCGTCCACGTCCTCTTCGTCGGGCGGCTCGACGAGCAGAAGGGGTTCGACACCCTGCTCGACGCCGCCGAGCCGCTGGGCGACCAGATCGTGCTGCGGGTGATCGGCAAGGCGGTGGCGGGGCCCGCGACGATCCCGCGCAAGCGCAGCCCGCATATCGAATATCTCGGCTGGAGATCGCTGTCCGAGGTGGCGACCGAGATCGCCGCGGCGGACGTCGTCGTCGTGCCGTCGCGCTGGGAGGGGTTCGGCCTCGTCGCGCTGGAGGCGATGTGCGGCGGCGCCGCGGTCGTCGCCTCCGACGTCGGCGGGCTGCGCGAGATCGTGCTGGACGGCGTGACCGGCTATCTGGTGCCGCCGGACAGTCCGGAGCGGTTGATGCGCGCGCTGTCGCGCCACGATCGGGCGACGTGGCAGGCGATGGGCGCCGCCGGGCGCGCGCGCTACGAGGCGATGTTCACCGCGCAGCGGATGAACGACGAACTCGCCGCGCTCTACGCCACGCTGGCGCCGCCGACGGCCGACGCGCCGCGGACGGGCTACACTGCCGTCCATGCGTAGTGGACGCATCGTCCTGCTGTCCGACTATATCGGCGGCGAGGGACCGGGCAGCGGCGGCGCCGGTC
>JBKBTU010000487.1:0-711 GCA_046290715.1 Sphingomonas sp.
GATGTGATTATTTTCATGTCGAAAATGGAGATTGTGTCCGATCTGGATGTTGCTGATCCCATACTCACTCAAACAACCCCGTTCCGCCCGCCGACAGCGTCTGCGCGGTGAGCGCCCGATCCAGATAGAGGTTGCGCGCCTCGCAACTTGTCTCGGCGACCAGCAGGCAGCTGTGACAGGCGGCACCGCTCAGCGCGCGCTCGTCGGTGTGGGCGTCCGGGTCATGCTCGGCGCAGATGGGGTCGCCGGAGCATAAGGCCAGCCGGTCCAGCGCCCGCTCGGCGATCGCGCCCAGCCGGGGCAGGACGGCGACCAGCCCGCCCAGCGTCCCCTGCGTGCCGGTCGAGGCGGTGTAGATCAGCAGGCCGAACCGCTCGCCCTCATCATCGACGACGGCATAGAGCCGCTCCTTAAGCGCAGTCGCCGGATAGCCGCAGTCGAGCGCGATCTCGTTCATCAGCGCGTGGGAAAAACCGTGAATGGCATAATAGGTCACGCGCGGCCATTGCAGCCGCGCGCCATAGAATTGCCCGGCGCGCCACCTATCCCATCCGCGATAAAGGATCTCGCCGCGCCGCTGCACCGCCGGGCGGGACAGCCAGTCGCGAATGACCTGCGGGTCGAAGCGCAGGAAGATGCCTTCGCCGCGATGCTCGACCGCGGGCAGCCATTCCAGCTCGGTGGCGAGCGCGGCGCCCTCGACCGCCAGAT
>JBKBTU010000488.1:0-709 GCA_046290715.1 Sphingomonas sp.
AAGCGGCGCTCGTACTTGTACGACAGCTGCACCTCGACCCGGCGCGTCTGGATCGACGCATCGACCCCGGCGCCGATGGTGGAGTAGGTCAGCACCTCGCCCCCGCCCGAAAGGTCGGCGACCAGCACCTGCCCGGCGTCGACATAGGGCTCGATCGACTTGCGCTTGTCCTTGGCCAGCGCGGGCGCAGCGATCAGGGCGGTGGCGGCACATGCCACGGCGAACAGCCTCATTGGTCGGGCTCCCCATAATAGGCGCCATAGCTCCCGAACCGGCGACCATTGGGTTGGATGGAAACGCTGTTGAGCAACAACTGGATATGTTCGCACCCGTCGAGCAGCCCGACGGCGTCGCGCAGTTCGCTCTCGCGCGTGCGGTCGGCGCGGACCACCAGCATCACCTGCCCGACATGGCTGGCCAGCGCGCTGGCGGGCGATGCGGCAAGGATCGGGGGCGAATCGAAAATCACGATGCGGCGCGGATTGGCCGCCGCCAGCCCGTCGAGGATCGCCGCGGCGCGCGCGCTTGCCAGCAGCTCGGTGTCGGCAACGCTGCGCGTACCCGCCGGGAGCACCGACAGCTGCGGCACATCGGTATCGATGATGCAGTCCTCGACATTCTTGACGCCGCCCGACACCACGTCGAGCAGCCCCGGACCGTCCGGCGCGCCCAGTCGCGCCAGCATGTCGGGCTTGGCGAAATCGGCGTC
>JBKBTU010000048.1:0-296 GCA_046290715.1 Sphingomonas sp.
GCCGGCGATGATCGACGTCGACCTCGCCGCCGATGCCGATGCGGCGCGCGTCGCCGCCGCGGTGCAGCGGGTGAGCGCGGCGAGCCGCGTCGACCGCCACCAGCGCTGGATGTCGCCGGTCAGCGGCTTCCTCGACACGCTGAGCTGGCTGGCGCTCGCGCTGGTCGTGCTGATGCTATCCGCCACGGCGGCGGTCGTCGTGCTCGCGGCGCGCGCCGGGCTGGAGACGCATCGCGCGACGATCGAGGTGATGCACATGCTCGGCTCGACCGACGTGCAGGTCGCGCGGCTGTTTC
>JBKBTU010000048.1:306-13592 GCA_046290715.1 Sphingomonas sp.
CGGATCGCGCTCGATGCGGCGCTGGGCAGCGCGGCCGGCGGCATCGCGGCGCTGGCGGTGCTCGCCTTTCTCGGTACGCGGCTGGCGGCGCTCGGATCGCAGCTGCTCGGCGGGCTGGCGCTCGCGGCGGGCGATTGGGCGCTGCTGGTGCTGCTGCCGCTCGGCTTCGTCGCGCTGGCGACCGCGGCGGCGCGGGTGACGGTGATCGCCGCGCTGAGGCGCGCGCTGTGATGACGCGGCTGCTCGGCGTCGTCGCGCTCGGCTGGTGCCTGGGCTTTGCCGTCTTCATGCTGCTGCTGCCCAAGCCGCTCGCGGGCAACACTACCGACGCGATCGTCGTGCCGACCGGCGGGGCGGGGCGGATCGACCGCGGCATCGCATTGCTCCAGGCGCACCAGGCGCGGCGGATGCTGGTGACCGGCGTCGCCCCCGGCGTGCGGGCGATCGACCTGGCGCGCGAATATCGCACCACGCCGGCGCTGTTCGCCTGCTGCATCGACCTCGGCGCCGACGCGGTCGACACCCGCTCCAATGCCGAAGAGACCGCCGCCTGGGTGAAGACGCACGGCTATCGCACCGTCCGCCTCGTCACCTCGGACTGGCACGTGCCGCGCGCGCGGATGGAACTCGCCGCGGCGATGGGCCCGGGGGTGCTGGTGTTCGGCGACGGCGTGCCGAGCACGCCACGGCTGGGCACGCTGGTCAACGAATACAACAAGCTGCTGCTGCGCCGCGTCGCCTTGTGGCTGGGGGTGGGAGTATGAACCGGCTGCGCACGGCGCTGTTCGCCATCCTCTTCTACGGCCTGTCGGTGCCGATCGTGCTCACCGTGCCCGTCTCGGCGCTGTTCGGGCGGCGCGCGGTGATGCGGCACGCGCACGCCTGGGCGCGGCTGCACCGGCTGCTCTATCGCGCGTTGCTCGGCATTCGGGTTCGGGTGGAGGGTAGGGTGCCGGACCATCCGGTCTTCTACGCCGCCAAGCACCAGGCGATGTTCGAGACGCTCGAGCTGCAACTGCTGCTCGGCGGCCCGGCGATGGTGCTGAAGCGCGAATTGAGCCGCATCCCGATGTGGGGCTGGGCGGCGCGGCGCTACGGCGGGATCGTCGCCGACCGCGAGGCGTCGGCGACCGCGCTGCGCGCGATGATGCGCGATGCCAAGGCGCTGAAGGCCGAGGGCCGCTCGATCCTGATCTATCCCGAGGGGACACGCGTCGAGCCGGGGGAGCGGCCGCCGCTGCAATCGGGCTTCGCCGGGCTCTACCGGACGCTGGCGATGCCGGTGGTTCCGATCGCGCTCGACAGCGGACGGGTGTGGCCGAGGCGCGGTGCGAAGCGACCGGGGCTGGTGACGATCCGGCTGGGAGAGGCGATCCCCGCCGGCCTGCCGCGCGGCGCGATCGAAGCGCGGGTGCATGAAGCGATCAACGCATTGGATCCTGTGTCGTCACCCCAAAGTTGAACGACCGGTCCGCGAAGTCACCGCGCCCCCTCGTATATCCGTCACCCCGGACCCGTTCGGGGGTCCACCGGTGTTCAATATCCGCACGTATGATCGAGTGGCACGGTGGATGCCGGAACGCGTCCGGCATGACGGAGCTCATTCGGCATGCCCCATTCACTCGTCGATCCAAGGTGTGGCCGACGGAGAGGATTAACGGTCCGACCTTACGACCGCTTGGCCTTGCCCTCGGCCGTGGCGATCTGCGCGCCGGCGCTGCGGCAGGCGGCACCGATCATCGGATAGGGGACGTCGGTGTTGCGCGCGAGCTGGTCGGGCAGCGCGGCACGGCATTGCGCCATGGTCTGGTAGTGTGCCGGGACGATCCGAGCCTCGGTGCACTGGACGTTGCCGTCCGCACAGCCCATGATCGCCATCACATAGAACAACGGTTCCATCTGCACCTCCGCTCTTGACAGGTAAAATTCCTAAGCCTGGCAAGATGTTCCCTGGGTTCGCTTGGAGCCGCGCGCGCGGGTGACTACATCGGTCGGCGATGCCTCCTGCCGATCCGACCAGCCAGACCCGCGCCGACCAGCCGCTGCTGCCCACCCTCCGCCGCTTCCTCCCCTATCTCTGGCCAGCGGGCGAGACCGGGTTGAAGGCACGCATCGTCGGCGCGATGGCGCTCGTCGTCGCCAGCAAGATCGTGCAGGTGTTCGGTGCGGCCTATACGCTCAAATATGCTGTCGACCGGATGAGTGTCGGCGACCGCGGCCTCGCCACGATCGTGATCCTGCTCGTCGTCGGCTATGCCGCCTCGCGCTTCTCGACCACCTTGTTCGACAACCTGCGCAACGCGGTGTTCGAGCGCGTCGGCCAGGATGCCACGCGGCGGCTGGCGGCGAACGTCTTCCGCCACCTGCACGGCCTGTCGCTGCGCTTCCACCTCGAACGGCGCACCGGCGCGGTCACCAAGGTGGTCGAGCGCGGCACCAAGAGCATCGATACGATGCTCTATTTCCTGCTGTTCAACATCGCGCCGACCGTGCTCGAGCTGGCGATGGTGCTGGCGATCTTCTGGACCAGCTTCGGCTGGCCGCTGGTCGCCGCGACCGTGGTGATGGTCGGCGTCTACATCGTCTTCACGCAAAAGGTGACCGACTGGCGCAACGCGCTGCGCGCGCGGATGAACGATCTCGACACTGGCGCGGTCGCGCACGCGGTCGATTCGCTGCTCAATTTCGAGACGGTGAAATATTTCGGCGCCGAGGAGCGCGAGGCGCGGCGCTACGATGCCGCGATCAGCGCCTATGCCGCGGCGGCGACCAAGTCCGAAAACAGCCTCGCCTGGCTCAACGTCGGCCAGGCCTTCATCACCAACCTGATGCTCGGCGGCGGCATGGCGTTCGTCGCGTGGGGGTGGAGCCAGGGCCGCTTCTCGGCGGGCGACGTGGTGTTCGTCTCCACGCTGCTGTCGCAGCTGTTCCGGCCGCTCGACCTCCTCGGCATGGTCTATCGCACGATCCGCCAGGGCGTGATCGACATGGCGAGCATGTTCGACCTGATCGACATGCCCGCCGAGGTGACCGATGCACCCGGCGCGCCGCCGCTCGCCGTCGGTCGCGGCCATGTCCGCTTCGAGGACGTGCGCTTCGGCTATGACGCCGACCGCACGATCCTCGCCGGGCTCGACCTCGACGTGCCGGCGGGCAGCACGCTGGCGGTGGTCGGCCCGTCGGGCGCGGGCAAGTCGACGCTCGCGCGGCTGATGTACCGCTTCTACGACGTCGGCGGCGGCCGCATCACGATCGACGGCCAGGACATCCGCGAGGTGACGCAGGCGAGCCTGCGCCACGCGATCGGCATCGTCCCGCAGGACACGGTGCTGTTCAACGAGACGATCGGCTACAACATCGCCTACGGCCGCGAAGGCGCGAGCCGCGCGGAGATCGAGGCCGCCGCCACCGGCGCCGCGATCGCCGGCTTCGTCGCGCGCCAGCCCGAGGGCTACGACACCCGCGTCGGCGAGCGCGGGCTCAAGCTGTCGGGTGGCGAGAAGCAGCGCGTCGCGATCGCGCGCACCCTGCTCAAGAACCCGCCGATCCTGATCCTCGACGAAGCGACGAGCGCGCTCGACAGCCGCACGGAAGCGGAGATCCTCGACACGCTGCAGGCGATCGAGCGCGGCCGGACGACGATCGTCGTCGCGCACCGGCTGTCGACGGTGGTCCATGCCGACCAGATCGTCGTGCTCGACGGCGGCCGGGTGGCGGAGCGCGGCACGCATGCCGAACTGCTGCGGCTGGGCGGCGTCTATGCCGAGATGTGGGCGCGGCAGGCGCAGGAGCGCGACGACGAAGACGCCGCCGGTGCCGGCGAGGGCGCACTGGCGGCGGAGTAGCCGTCAGGCGCAGGTCAGGCGGATCGCCTTGGCCGGCGTGTCGAAGACGATCGACGAACAGCGCGCCAGCACGTCGGCGCCGAGCGACAGCCGGTCGCGATCGGGGTCGTGCTTGCCCTTGCCCTTGGCGGTGACGACCACCTCGTTGGGGTCGGCGTCGGCGCCCGCTTCGGCGATGCCGGCGGCGTTGCCGTTGTCGGTGGTGCGCACGCCGAGCGTGCGGATCGCGAGCGGACCGATCGTAAGCGGGCGGGCGAGCGCGAGTGCGCGAACGGGGCGGCTGACGCCAAAGGCGATCTCCTCCTGCTCGGTACCCCCGGACACTGTGCCGCCGAACGCGGCCGCGAGGCGCACGCCCGCCGCCGCGGTCGCCAGCGTGCGGGCATGATGCGGATCGAAGCGGACACGCAGCCGCTCGCCGCCGACCTCGACCAGCGCGAACCGCTCCGCCCAGCCGCCCATCATGCCGCCCTGGTCGACCATCGGCAGCGCAACCGTTCGCTCGCCGGGCACGGCTGCGCGCAGCACGAAGCGCACGACCGGCTCGGCGAGGCCGCCCGGCCCGACGACGCCGTCGAAGCCTGCGGCATAGGGCTTGGGCGCGAAGGAGATGCGACGCTTGACCGGCCCGGTGCCGAAATCGATCCGCCCCACCGCGGTGCGCCCGGGGATCCGTACCGGGCCGACGCCGTAGACCGTGCCGAACATGCCCGCCTTCAACCCGGCGCGCTCGGCGATCGCGGTGGTGACGAGCGGCATCGCGGTCGCGCCGGGATCGATCCTGAGCCGCAGCGGCGTCTCGCCGATCCGGCCCTCGACCACGCCGTCCGGGGCAATGACCCGCTCCTGCGGCGCGGGTGCCGCACCGATCGCCAGCACCGCCGCCATCGCCACCATCCGCCGCATTGCCGTCTCCCCGTGTGTATGACCGGAAGAGGCGTGGCGACGATGTCGTTACGATGGCGCAATCAAGGCCGATCCGGGCGATATGGGAACGTGATGACATCACGATGCCCCGGCTCACCGTTCGCCCTGAGCCTGTCGAAGGGCATGAGCCCTTACCTGAGCTTCGACAGGCTCAGCACGAACGGCTTTGGCTCACGTCATCATGCTTCAGTGCGCGCGATGCCGGCGCCAGAACCAGAAGGAGTAGGCGACGGGCGGTACCACCGCCAACGCGATCGCGGCGGCGAACACCGCGGCGCGCGTCGCGGCGGCGACCGGCAGGACCGCGGCAGCGAGGATCAGCAGTCCGCCCGCGATCATCGTGCGCGCACCCAGGCGATGCGTGGCGATCCAGTTCTCGGGGTCGGTCAGCGTCCACGGCGTGCGGATGCCGACGAAGAAGCCGGGGCGCGATTTGGGCAGCGCGTTGCCGATGACGATCAGCAGCACGCCGCCCGCGGCGAGGTGGAGCGTCGCCGGCAGCCACAGGCCGAACGCGGGGGCCGCGATCACCGCCTCGGTCACCAGCATCAGCCCGAGCAGCCCCGCCCAGGCCGCGCGCACCAGCGGCGCACTCCGCTCGAGCCGGTGCTGCATCGGCTCGATCCGCGGCAGCACGACGAAGATCAGCGACAGGACGGCGGCGAGGATCACCGGCATGAACAGCGCGCGTGTCGCGTCGGCGAAACCGTCGGCCTGACCCGCGGCGTTCCAATGCACCGGCAGCTGCGTTCCCGGCGGCAGGCGCCGCAACGCCGCGGTCGCCACCATCGCCGATGCCCCGACCGTCACGATCGAAGCCAGCGTCATCCGGCGGTAGGTCATCCCTCGTCCTCCTCGTCGCCGGCGTCGTCGCCCACCTTCAGCCGGCCCATGAAAGCCATCATCACCTCTTCGAGCGCGGAGAGGTTGAGCGTGTAGATCGTGCTGGTGCCGCGCGGCTCGCCCTGGATCAGCCCGGCGGCGCGCAGCTTGGCGAAATGCCCCGACATCGTCGGCTTCGACACGGCGAACGCCTCCGCCAGCTCGCCCGCGGTCATGCCACCGCGCTTGAGCAGCTCGAGGATGCGCCGCCGTGTCGGATGCGCCAGAGCATCGAAAACCGAATCCATGCCATTATTTAGCCGGTCGACTAATTAGCGTCAACGCTAACATCGGCATGCCTCGACGCTGCCGACCTCCGCGCCTACATGGGCCTGCGATGCTTCCCGATCCGTTGCCCGTCCTGTCCCGCGTCTTCGGCTTTGCGGGGTTCCGCGGCGTGCAGGAAGTCGTGGTGGCGCGCGTCCTGGCGGGCGAGCGGACGCTCGGCGTCATGCCGACCGGCGCGGGCAAGTCGCTGTGCTACCAATTGCCCGCGGTGATGCTGGAGGGGACCTGCGTCGTCGTCAGCCCGCTGATCGCGCTGATGCACGACCAGCTGCGTGCGGCGGAGGCGGTCGGCATCCGCGCCGGCACGCTGACCAGCGCCGACCAAAACCGCGGTGAGACGATCGCGCGCTTCAAGGGCGGCGACCTCGACCTGCTCTATATCGCGCCGGAGCGCGCCTCGACGGGGCATTTCCGCGAGCTGCTGGCGGCCGCGCCGCTCAGCCTGTTCGCGATCGACGAGGCGCATTGCGTCAGCGAATGGGGCCACGATTTCCGCCCCGACTATCGCCTGCTCGCGCCGCTGATGGACGCCTTTCCGGACGTGCCGCGCCTCGCGCTCACCGCGACCGCCGACGCGCACACCCGCAGCGATATCCTCCAGCAGCTCGGCATCCCGCAGGACGGGCTGATCGTCTCGGGCTTCGACCGGCCCAACATCCGCTACGCGATCACCCCCAAGGCGAATACGACCAAGCAGATCGCCGACGTCATCGCCGCGACGCCCGGCCCCGGCATCGTCTACGCGCAGACCCGTGCCGCGACCGAGAAGCTCGCCGAGGCATTGAGCCGCACCGGCCGGCCGACGCGGGCCTATCATGCCGGCCTCGAGCAGCATATCCGCGCGAAGAACCAGGCCGATTTCGTCGCGTCGGAAGACATGGTGATCTGCGCCACCGTCGCCTTCGGCATGGGGATCGACAAGCCGGACGTCCGCTTCGTCGCGCATGCCGGCCTGCCGAAATCGATCGAGGCCTATTATCAGGAGACCGGCCGCGCCGGCCGCGACGGCGACCCGGCGGTCGCGCATCTCTTCTGGGGTGCGGAGGATTTCGCCCGCGCCCGCCAGCGCATCGGCGAGGTCGAGCCGGAGCGGCAGGCGGGCGAGCGGACGCGGCTCGCGGCGCTGGGCGCGCTGGTCGAGACCGCGGGCTGCCGCCGCCGCATCCTGCTCAAGCACTTCGGCGAGGACCGGCTCGAGGATTGCGGCAATTGCGACAATTGCCTCGGCTCCCCCGACGCGGTCGATGCGACGACGGTCGCGCAGAAGTTCCTGTCGGCGGTGTTCCGCACCGGGCAATTGTTCGGCGTCGGTTACGTCGAGCAGGTGCTGCTCGGCCAGTCCACGGATCGCAGCGTCGACCGCGGCCATGAGTCGCTCTCGGTCTGGGGCATCGTCGACGGCGAGGAGGCGGCGCTGGTCAAGCCGGTCGCGCGCGCGCTGCTGCTGCGCGACGCGCTTCGTACCAACGCGCACGGCGGCCTCGAATTCGGTCCCGGCGCGCGGCCGATCCTGAAGGAGGGCGCGCGGGTGATGCTGGTGCTGCCGCCCAAGCGGACGCGCGGGAAAAAGCGCGATGCCGGCGTCGCGATCAACCCCGCCGACAATCCGCTGTTCGAGGCGCTGCGCAGCTGCCGGCGCGATCTCGCCAAGGACGCCGGCGTGCCGCCCTATGTCATCTTCCACGATTCGGTGCTGCGCGAGATGGCGGCGCAGCGGCCGACCAGCCGGGCGGAGCTGATGCACCTCTCCGGCATCGGTGCGCGCAAGCTGGACGCCTATGGCGACGCGTTTCTCGCGGTCATCCGCAATACGTCCGAAAACGGCTGACGCGGCTCGGCCGATCGCGTAACGGCACCGGATGGCCGATATCCGCACCCTCAACGACTCCGTCAGCGTCGCTCCGCAGATCACGCCGGCAGACATCGCCGCGATCAAGGCGGCGGGCTTCGTCGCCATCGTCAACAACCGCCCCGACGAGGAAGAGGCGGGGCAGCCCGCCGGCGATGCGATCCGCGCCGCGGCGGAGGCGGCGGGCCTCGCCTACACCGCGATTCCGATCACCCACGCCGGCTTCTCGCATCCGCAGATCGATGCGATGACGCAGGTGCTGGTCGAGGCGGACGGGCCGGTGCTCGCTTACTGCCGCTCGGGAACGCGCAGCTGCAACCTGTGGGCGCTCGCCGCGGCCAAGGCGGGGCGCAACCCGGAGCTGCTGGTGCGGCAGGCGGCGGGCGCCGGCTACGACCTGTCGGCGATGCGCCCGACGCTGGATGCGCTCGCCGGCAGCCAGTGAGTGGGGCAGTGAACGCTGCGATGGGTGATCCGCGCTGGCTCGCCGGCGTCGCGGCCGGGGCGCTGCTGCTGGTCGTGCTCGGCGGCTGGGCGCTGCTGCGGCTGCGCGCGCGGCCGCAGCGGATCGGCACGCCGGAGGAGGCGGCGGAGGCGGCGGACGGATCGCTTGCCGGGTTCGCGACGCAGGGCGCGGTGGTCGGTGCCGACGGCTGCGGCGCGCTGGCGATCGACCGCGCCGGCCGCGTCGCGGTGATGCGCCGTGCGGGCAAGCGGATCACGGTACGCGAGGTCGCCTGGGGCGCGCTCCGCTCGACCGCGGAGGGGATCCTGATCGACACCGGCGACCGCCGCCTGGGCGAGGTGCTGGTCGCCGGCGTCGACGCGCTCGACGTGCGACGCCTGGCGCCGGCGGACCTCAAGCGGCTGGTGCCGGACCTGGGGCGATAGCGCCGACGTTCGGCCGTCACCCCGGATCAAGTCCGGGGTGACGTCAGCAGCGCCGGCGCGACGTGGCGGGCCGTGCCCCCTCGGATCCTACGCCGCCGCGGTCTCCAGCGCCGGATAGTCGATATACCCCTCCGGCCCCTTAGAATACCACGTCGCCTGATTGTCCGCATTGAGCGGAGCGCCCTGGCGGAAGCGTTCGACGAGGTCGGGATTGGCGATGAACTTGCGGCCGAAGGCGATGCCGTCCGCCAGCCCCGAATCGAGGTCCGCCTGCGCCTCTTCCAGGCTGTAGTCCTGGTTGAGGATCAGCGGCCCCTTGAACGCTTTGCGGATCTCGGGGCTGAGCTTGGGCACGTCGCTTTTGCCGAAGGTGCCGTCGGGTGCCTGTTCGCGCAGTTCGAGGAACGCGATGCCGAGCGCGTCGAGCGCCGCGGCGGCGGGGACGAAGACGCTGGCGGGATCGCTGTCGTCGGCGCCCTGCGTCTCGCCGTTGGGCGACAGGCGGATGCCGGTGCGGCCCGCGCCGATCGCGTCGATCACCCGCGCAACCGCCTCACGCATGAAGCGGATGCGATTGTCCGGGCTGCCGCCGTAATCGTCGTCGCGCAGGTTGGTGTTGTCGCGCAGGAACTGGTCGATCAGATAGCCATTGGCCCCGTGCAGCTGCACGCCGTCGAACCCCGCGCGGATCGCGTTGGTCGCCGCGGTGGCGTAATCGTCCTGCGCGCGCGCGATGTCGTCGAGCGTCGCCGCTTGCGCCTCGGCATAGGGGTTCTCGGGCTTGTGATAGGGCGCGCGCGTCGCCGACGAGGACAGTGGGGTCATGCCGATCACGTCCGGGCGGGCGAGTCGGCCCATGTGCCAGATCTGTGCGACGATGCGGCCGCCGGCGGCGTGCACCGCCTCGGTCACCGGCTTCCATGCCTCGACCTGCGCCTCGGTCCACAGCCCCGGCGCGTTGGGCCAGCCAAGGCCCTGGCGGCTGATGCCGGTGCCTTCGGTGATGATCAGGCCGGCGCCCGCGCGCTGGCGGTAATAGTCGACCATGATGTCGGTCGGCACATGATCGTCGGTGGCACGACCGCGGGTCAGCGGCGCCATCAGGATGCGGTTGGCGGCGGGAATGTCGCCCAGCTGGATGGGATCGAAAAGGCTCGGCATGGCTACTCCTTAAAAGCCTGACGCGAGGGAGATAGGCGGCTACAGGGCGGCATGCACGCGCCTGCCGCCACAAGAAAATCTGTCGCCGCCGCAACCGCGGCGCCTGCCGCTACGGCATCCGCGGGTCTCGCCTTTGCGGCGCTCGTCGTCGCCAATGTCGCGCTCGCCTTCGGCCCGTGGTTCGTGCGGCTCGCCGATGTCGGGCCGGTCGCCGCGGGGTTCTGGCGAATCACCCTCGCGCTTCCCTTCCTCGCCGGACTGGCGCTCGCCACCGGCGCGCGGCCGGTGCGGATCGCGCCGATGCTGTGGGCGATGATCGCGATTGGCGGCGTCGCCTTCGCCGCCGACCTCGCCAGCTGGCACCTCGGCATCGTTCGGACGACGATGGCCAATGCGACGCTGTTCGGCAATTCGGCGATCCTGATCTACCCGCTCTACGGCTTCCTCGCCGCGCGCGCCTGGCCGTCGCGGGGGCAGGGCGTGGCGCTGCTGCTCGCCGCGATCGGCGCGGGGTTGCTGATGGGGCGCTCCTATCAGCTCGACGCGCGCAATCTGGCGGGCGACCTGCTCTGCATCCTCGCCGGGATCCTCTACACCGTCTACCTGGTGCTGATGGCGCGGGTGCGCGACACGATGCGACCGCTCCCCGCGCTCGCGCTGGCGAGCGCCGCCACCGCGCTGCCGCTGCTGCTGTTCGCATGGGGCCTGCACGAGCGGGTGCTGCCGCAGCAGTGGACGCCGCTGATCGGCCTCGCCCTGGTCAGCCAGGTGCTGGGGCAGGGCTGCATGATCTTCGCGCTCGGCCAATTGTCGCCGCTGGTCGTCGGCATCGCGCTGCTGATCCAGCCGGTGGTCGCGGGCGCGGTCGGCTGGATCGCCTATGGCGAGCGTTTGCAGGGCGCCGACTGGGTCGGCGTCGCGCTGGTCGCGGTGGCGCTGGTGCTGGTGCGCCGCGCAGAGGTTGCGCCGCCGCGCGGGCGGGAGCAGGAGATGCTGCCATGAGCGAAGACCTGACCCTCGACGAGATCCGCGCCGCGCTCGCGCCCGGCATTGCGGACAACGCCGCCTTCGACGGCTGGAGCGACGCCGCGCGCGACATGGCGGCGGAGGCAGCGGGGATCGACCGCGACCTCGCCCGGCTCGCCTTTGCGGACGGCGCGGTCGAGATGATCGACGCCTGGTTCGCGCACGTCGACGCGGTGGTGGCGGCGACGCTCCCCGCCGAGACGCTCGGCGCGATGAAGATCCGCGCACGCATCGCCGCACTGGTCGAGGCGCGGCTGGCCGCGGTTGCGCCGAATCGCGAATCGCTGCGTCGGGCGCTCGCGATCCTCGCGCTGCCGCAGAACGTCGCGCGCGCCGCGCGGCTCGGCTGGCGCAGCGTCGACACGATGTGGCGCCTCGCCGGCGACACCGCGACCGACTACAACCATTACACCAAGCGTGCGATGCTGCTCGCGGTCTATGGCGCGACGGTCACCGTCTTCCTCGACGACGACAGCGAGGATCATGCCGAAACCCGCGCCTTCCTGGCGCGGCGGATCGACGACATCATGCGCTTCGAAAAGGCCAAGGCGGGCTTCGTCAAACGCTACGAACACCGCCCCAGCCTGTCGCGCTTCGTCGGCCGGCTGCGCTACCCGGTGGTGTGACGCTCAGCGCGTCGCTTCCACCACAGTGTCATCCCCGCGGAGGCGCGGATCCATCATCACGTCGGCCAGCGATGGAGCCGCACCGTCAGCCGGTATGGATCCCCGCCTTCGCGGGGATGACGGAGGATGGGGAAGAGGAACTCCACCGATCCCGACATTTCCGCGCCGAACCGAATATCCACGCGCTTTACTCCCCCATGCGTAAATGATAATCACTCGCAGCATGGATATGTCGCGTCGCATCGTCCCCGCCCTCGATCTCGTGTCGCTTCCCCGTCGCCAGCGGGCGACCGTCGCCGGGATCGACTGGGCGCGCCTGGCGGTGCCGGAGGCGCGACGGCTGCGCGAGCTCGGCTTCGACGAAGGCGTCGCGGTCGAGGTGCTGCACCGCGCGTCGCTCGGCAGCGGCCCGATCGCCTGCCGGATCGGCCGCATGACGGTGGCGCTGCGCCGCGGCGTCGCCAGCGCGGTCCAGGTGGCGCCCGCCGCCCTCGGATAAGCCCTTGCACGCATCCCCGCTGGTCGCGCTGGTCGGCAATCCCAATGCCGGCAAGAGCGCGCTGTTCAACGCGCTTACCGGCGCGCGGCAGAAGGTCGGCAATTATCCCGGCGTCACCGTGGAGCGCCATTCGGGCCGGATGACGCTCGACGACGGCCGCCCGGTCGAGCTGATCGACCTGCCCGGCGCCTATAGCCTCGAACCCTCCAGCCCCGACGAGCGCGTCACCCGCGACGTCGTCACCGGTACCAGCAGCCTCGAACGGCTGCCCGACGCGCTGGTCGTGGTGGTCGATGCCGCCAATCTCGACAATCACCTGCGCTTCACGCTCCAGCTGATCGCGCTCGGGCTGCCCGTGGTGGTCGCGCTCAACATGGTCGACCTCGCCGAGCGCGACGGGCTGACGCTCGACGCCGCGGTGCTCGAGCGCGAACTCGGCGTCCCCGTGATCCCGACCGTCGCGGTGCGCAAGCGCGGCCTCGACGCGCTGCGGGCCGCGCTCGCCGGCGCGGTCGGCGGATCCCCGCGCAAGCCCGCCCCCGGCGCCGGCACGCAGGAGGACATCATCCACCTGCAACGCCAGGCGCGCCGCATCGCCACTGCGGCGACGGTGTCGGAGACGGCGGGGCGGCGCTGGGCGCACTGGCTCGATTCGGTCGCGCTGCACCCGGTCGCGGGACCGCTGCTGCTCGTCGCCATCCTGTTCGTCATGTTCCAGGCGGTGTTCACCTGGGCGACGGTGCCGGCGGACGCGATCGACGCGGGCTTCGGCTGGCTGCAGGACGCGATCCGGTCGGCGATGCCCGACGGCTTCGTCCGCTCGCTGCTGACCGACGGACTGATCGCCGGCGTCGGCGCGGTGATCGTCTTCCTGCCGCAGATCCTGATCCTGTTCCTCTTCATCCTCGTGCTCGAATCGTCCGGCTATATGGTCCGCGCCGCGTTCCTGATGGATCGGCTGATGGCGACCGTCGGCCTGTCGGGCCGCGCCTTCATCCCGCTGCTGTCGAGCTTCGCCTGCGCGGTGCCGGGGATCATGGCGACGCGCGTCATCGACGACGAGAAGGATCGCCTCACCACCATCCTGATCGCGCCGTTGATGACGTGCAGCGCGCGCTGGCCGGTCTACACGCTGATCATCGGGGCGATGATCCCCAACACGCAACTCGCGCCGTTCGTGCGCCTGCAGGGCGTCGTCATGTTCGGGCTGCTCGTCGTCGGCATCGCCGGCGCCTATGTCGCCGCGCTGGTGCTGCGCCGCACCGTCACCAAGGGCGCCTCGTCGGGCTTCA
>JBKBTU010000489.1:0-705 GCA_046290715.1 Sphingomonas sp.
TGGCGGACGTTCGCGTCGGCGCTCATGCCGCCACCATCCGGCTGACCTGCAGCCCGGCGAACAGCGCACCGATCGACAGCACGACCGAGGCCACGATGTAGAATGATGCGGCCGTCAGCTCCCCGCGCTCGATCATCAGCACGGTCTCGAGCGAAAAGGCCGAGAAGGTGGTGAAGCCGCCGAGCACGCCGACGCCGAGCAGATAGCGCAGCGCCTCATCCCCGCTCGCCCGCGTCGCGAGCCAGCCCGCGAGCAGCCCCATCGCCAGCCCGCCGATCACATTGACCGCGAGGGTGCCGACCGGAAACCCCGGCCCCCAAATGCCAAGCGCCGCGCGCCCGACCAGATGCCGCGCGCCGGCGCCGACCGCGCCGCCCAGCATGACAAGAAACAGATGATGCATTTCGTCGCCCTAGCGCGGAATGCGCGCGCGGTCGATTCCCGAGGCAGTCGGGGCTCAGTCGGCCTGCGCGTCGCCGGGGGTGACCACCAGCAGCAGCAATGCCCCGACGCCCAGCACCGCCACGCCGGCCAGCGCGCCCCAGCCGGTATAGGCAAGGCTCGACCACAGCAGATAGGCGGTGGTGGTGCAGAAGATCGCGGGCAGCACGGGATAAAGCGGCACCCGGAACGGGCGCGGCCGCGCGGGCTCGGTCCGGCGCAGCACGAACAGCGATAGGCCCGCGAGCAGCAGGAACCGCCAGA
>JBKBTU010000490.1:0-699 GCA_046290715.1 Sphingomonas sp.
TGTGCAAGGTGACCGAACCACAGCATGGATTGTGGTAAGATCCGTTCGCGCTACCAGCAGGTAATCGGGGCTCGCTGCTTGAGAGTATAACGATCCATGCAACGACGATACCGAGCACCAGCGCCGTCGAGAGCCATTTGCGAGCCGACATAGGCCTTCATACCGGAAATCGCATTGTCCGCTATCGGCCCTTGGCTGAACGTCCGCTGTTGGGAACGGAAGGGCGGTTCCGGCGAGGCGGGCGCCACAGCAGACACGGTCGGATCGCTGCTGTCCCAAAAAGGATGAATAAACAGGAATTTAGCTACCGGTGTGCAGCCATAAGCTCGGACACCCACGCGGGCTGGCGAACCTCCCCCCGAGGCAAGAACTCGCGCATGACCGGCTTGATGTCGATCACGGGCGTTCCGTCGATCGCGTCCAGGCCTTCGACGTTCAACCGCGAACCCCCCACGCTCAACACGCGGCAGACAGTTACGCCAAGCCGATTGGGCCGGTTCTTGCCCCGTTGCGCGAAGATGCCGGTCAGCGGCCAGTCTTTGCGGCCTCTGGGGTGGCGCGCACCTCGTTCGATCTTCTCATGGGGAACGCGATCGAACAGGAAGATGATCTCGACGTGGCTGAACGCATCCAACCCCGCCAGCGGTGTGGTGACGCGGGCCGAGGTCGTCGCGGAAGCGGAGGCGCGCTTCGCCGCGA
>JBKBTU010000491.1:0-701 GCA_046290715.1 Sphingomonas sp.
TCGTATATTCGGCGACGAAATCGCGCAGTTCATGCGCTTCGGGGCGGACCAGCAGGGTGCGGATGAACTGGCTGTGCCAGGCGAGTTCGTTGACGACACGCACGGTGACGCGGTGCTCGGGCTGCGAGCCGCCATAGAGATCCTGGACGAACAGCGTGTCCTTGGTGCCGAGAGCAGCGAGGAAATCGGCCTTGAGCGCTGCGAAATGCTCGGGCGTCATCCCGACATTGGTGCTGCCCCACCAGACATTATTCTCGGTCTCGGCATCGCGGACGATGAACTTGTCCTTGGCGCTGCGTCCGGTGTGCTTGCCGGTTTCGACGACCAGCGGCCCATCCTTGGCGAGGCGGCCCTCACCGCGACGCAGAGCATGCTCGACCAGTTGGGCGGGCAGCAGGTTCCAATGAATGGTGGCCCCGGCCGCGACGCCCAGCGCGTCGAGGCCGATCTTCGGGGTGCGATCGGTCACGTCTCTCTCCTCACACCGCGCCTCTCCGCACGGCATTGCATTCGTATGCGTGGAGTCGCGCATAGGCAGCGGCGGAAACGGGGGTCAACGCCAGTAACCGGTGTCAAAAGCGCGCTAACCGTCTATTTTTGGGTGACAACGCTGACTGTGGCATTCGGACTGCGCGCGGTTGTGAAGCGCATATCCAATCCGCACAATGGATCAGGTCAGTCGGCCCGAATCGACTCGATCA
>JBKBTU010000492.1:0-267 GCA_046290715.1 Sphingomonas sp.
GCCGCGAGTCTCGGCGCGCCAGTCGCGGGCCAGCCCCGCCGCCGGCTCGCCGCCGCGCGGATCGCCGGCACGCGGCTGATCGACAATGTTGCGGTGGCGGCCCCGGATTGAGCGGTAACGCGCGTTAACCATTTGCTTACCATGAATGCCCCAAGCTCGCTTCCATGAAGAGAGCGATCAAAAGTGGGGCAATGTCATGGGCAACAGCATTAAGAGCGCACAGTTCCTGATCGACAGCCGGCTGGCCGATGCGGCGCGCGGAAGCGT
>JBKBTU010000492.1:277-697 GCA_046290715.1 Sphingomonas sp.
GGCATGGTCTATTCGAGCGGCGCATCGGGCGTCGAAATGGACCTGATCGAAGCGCATAAATGGTTCAACATCGCCGCCCTCGGGGGCAGCACCGAGGCGCCCTATATGCGCGCCGAAGTCGCGGAAGACATGACCGCGCGCGAGATCATCGAAGCCCAGAAGCAGGCGCGCGCTTGGCTGCAGATGACGAGCCTGCGCGCGGCCTGATCCGTTACTTCTTTGCCGCCGACTTTTTCGGCGCGGCCTTCTTTGCCGGCGCCTTCTTCGCCGGAGCCTTGCGCCCGCCCTTCTTCTTGGCTGGCCCGGCTGCCGCCTTGGCTTCGATGAGCTGGACCGCTTCATCCAGCGTCAGCGCGGCCTGATCGACCGTCTTGGGTAAGGTCGCATTGGTCGTGCCGTCGGTGAGGTAAGCGCCATAGC
>JBKBTU010000493.1:0-696 GCA_046290715.1 Sphingomonas sp.
GACGACGATGTCGCGCAGCGGCAGAACGGGGAATGTGGTCATGGATACTCCGGTGCCGCATCGAACGGGGCGGCTTTGCTACACTATATGGGGGGTTTGCCGCATCCATCAATCGTCACCGCCGCGGCATGATGGCTCTTGTCATCGACGGGGCGAGCGTCGAAACCCCCGGGTCACCGATCGGGAGTATGGAATGTCGCTTCGCCTGCCGCTTGCCGCGCTGCTGCTGGTATCGACCAGCGTCTTTGCCGCCGAACCGGGCAAGCCGCCGCTTTCCGCGCAGACCGCCGCCTCGGGTGGGGCGCTCGATCCGGCGCAGAAGAAGGTGACGTTCGACACCGCCGACCTGGCGATCGAGGTCGATCCCGAACGTGAGGTCATCAACGCCACCGCCACATTGGTCTTCACCGCGCTCGAGAAGACCGATCGCCTCGTCGTCGACCTCGACAAGAACTACACCGTCACCGCGGTCACCGTCGACGGCGCCGATCCGGCAAGCTTCGCCAATCCCGAAGGCCGGATGACGATCAAGCTGCTGAAGAAGGCGGCGAAGGACGCCAAGCTGACGGTCAAGATCACCTATGGCGGCCGCCCGCACACGGCGGTGCGCGCGCCGTGGGACGGCGGCTTCGTCTGGGCGAAGACCCCGGACGGCCAGCCGTGGGTCGCGACGGCGGTGCAGAACGAGGGGTGCGA
>JBKBTU010000494.1:0-694 GCA_046290715.1 Sphingomonas sp.
TTCGAGACCGCAGCCGTGCGCGACGGGCGCGAGGCGGTGGCGACCGCGCGCAGCTTTGCCCCCGATCTGGTGATCACCGACATCCAGCTGCCGCACATTTCCGGCATCGACATCATCGCCCGCATGCGCGGCGACCCGGCGCTGAAGGCGATCCCGGTGATGGCGGTGACCGCCTATGCCGGGCAGGAGGACGAGGCACGGATCCGTGCGGCGGGGGCGAATGCGTATGTGACCAAGCCGATTTCGGTGATGCGGTTTGTGGAAGAGGTGCAGGGGTTGTTGTGAGGGGGGCAAGCGAGGTTGGGCCGTCCGAACGTAGTGAGGAACGGGAGTTAGGTATTATGTCCCCGGAAGTCCCCCGATCCGCACCACGGCATAAATTGACAATCTTTGCCAATTTATGCCAACCTCATTTCGGAGGTTCACCATGGCGACGATGAATATCTCTTTGCCGGACCGCATGAAGCAATGGGTCGAAGGTCAGACGCAGGACGGGCGTTACAGCAATGCCAGTGACTATGTGCGCGACCTGATCCGTCGCGATCAGGAGCGCGCGGACAAGATCGCGCAGATGCAGCGGCTGGTCGATGAGGCGCGCGCCAGCGGCATGAGCGACCTCACGATGGACGATATTCGCACGATGGCGCTGCGGCAGGCCGGGCTGACGCCGTGACATGCCGGCATACCGGTTCAC
>JBKBTU010000495.1:0-693 GCA_046290715.1 Sphingomonas sp.
TCCGCCAACCGTACTGGTGCGTCCTTTGGCAACAGCACCTCGGAGTGAATGACGCCTGCCTTGTTGGAGAAGTCGTGGCTGCGTCCAAGCCGCGCATCGTGCAGCTCGGATGCGGAGCGATAGGCAGCGGACGCAACGGCGCCGGAGCCGTTCGCACGGCTGATGACCTTGGCGCTGAAATGATAGATCGCCATCGCGACCGGCATGATGCACTTCTTAGCGCACGTCGGCAACGACGTATAAGCGCGCACTCATGATCTGCTTCGCATCTCCTGATTGACTCGGTGCTGGCTGTTGATGTGGGTTGCCCTCCCCTATAGGTTTGCTAGGCTGCTGCGGTCAAAAACGCGGAGAAAGGAAGCACCATGCGCAAGGTGCGGGACTATAACGCGGAGCTGAAAGCGCTGGAGGACAAGGCGCGTAGTCTGAAGGCGCGCCGGGTCGAACAACTCGGCCAGCTCGTCACCGCCACGGGTGCCGATTCACTCGACATGGAAACACTCGCCGGCGTGCTACTCGATGCCGTCGCCTCACAGAACGCGGAAGCGAAGGAGGCGTGGCGATCGAAGGGCGCGGCTTTCTTTCAGCGGCGCGGGCGCAAAGGTGGGCGAACTGCTGGCGGCAACCGTGACAGCGCTGGCACGCAACCAGGCGCTGATCCAGCGTCTGGAAGCGACACGGCGTCGGACTGAT
>JBKBTU010000496.1:0-692 GCA_046290715.1 Sphingomonas sp.
GGCGCCCGCCCGATCCTGAAGGGCGAGGCGACGCTCGAGCTCGTCGTGCCACCCAAGCGCGAGCGCCGCCGCCGGGGTACGGGCACCGGCGCGCCGAACCCGGTCGGCGATCCGCTGTTCGAAGCGCTGCGCGACAAGCGCCGCACGCTGGCGCAGGCCGCCGCCGTGCCGCCCTATGTCATCTTCCACGATTCGGTGCTGCGCGAGATGGCAACGGCCCGTCCGGCAACGCTCGCTGAACTGTCCCGCATCCCGGGCATTGGCGCGCGCAAGCTGGCGGACTATGGCGATGCTTTCCTGCAAGTGATCCACGAGGCAGCCTGAATGCGCACGATCGACAAGACCATTTCGGTATCCTCGCAGATCAGTCCCGCCGATCTTGCCGGGCTGGCCGATGCGGGGTTCACCGTCATCGTCAACAACCGCCCCGATGACGAGGAGCCGGGCCAGCCATCGGGCGATGCTGTCCGCGCCGCTGCGGAGACGCTGGGGCTGGCCTATCACGCAATTCCGGTGACGCATGCCGGCTTTTCGATGCCGCAGGTCGAAGCGATGCGGGCGGCGATGGAGCAAGCGGGCGGACCGGTCTTCGCCTATTGCCGGTCGGGCACGCGATCGACCAACTTGTGGGCACTCGCAGAGGCGAGCCGGGGCGCCGACCCCGATCTGCTGGTCGCCAAGGCGGCACATGC
>JBKBTU010000497.1:0-250 GCA_046290715.1 Sphingomonas sp.
TGGTGGTCGGCCTGCGTTATGGATCGGGCAAGATGGTCCATGCGGTCGAGGGCGAGCGCGACGTGTACTGGACCGGCCCCTCGATCGGGTTCGACGTCGGCGGCGACGCCAACAAGGTCTTCGTGCTCGTCTACAATCTCTATGACAGCCAGGAACTGTATGAACGCTTCCCGGCGGGCGAGGGTCGGCTCTATTTCGTCGGTGGCTTCTCGGCCACCTATCTGCGCCGGGGCGATGTGGTGCTGATCCC
>JBKBTU010000497.1:260-689 GCA_046290715.1 Sphingomonas sp.
TGCGGCTCGGCGTCGGTTGGCGGGCAGGGGCCAATGTCGGATATATGAAGTTCAGCGAAAAGCGGCGCTGGCTGCCGTTCTAGCGTCGACAGGGCTGCGCAGAACCGGTTGCGCTTGAAGCCGGTGCCCCTCCCCCGCTAGGCGGGGCGGATGCCAGTATCCCAAGCCGATATCGACCTCGCCCAACGCCTCGCCGACGCGGCGGGCGCAGCGATCCGCCCCTTTTTCCGCGCCGAATACGGCCTCGAGACCAAGGACGATGCCTCGCCGGTCACGCTGGCCGACAAGGCAGCGGAGGCGGCGATGCGGCGGCTGATCGTCGCCGAGCGCCCGATGGACGGCATTATCGGCGAGGAAGAGGAAGACCGCGACGGGTCGAGCGGGCGCACCTGGGTGCTCGATCCGATCGACGGGACGCGCAGCTTCATT
>JBKBTU010000498.1:0-689 GCA_046290715.1 Sphingomonas sp.
GGGACCGCACGCCGGATCAACCGCGCGCCGCCGTCCAGCATCGATGCGACGACCAGCCCGGCAAAGATCAGCAGCAGCGGCTGGATCAGCAGCACGACCATTGCCGTCGCGATGGCAAGGCCGAACCACACCGACGCGCGGCGCAGCTCGGCGCGCAGCACCGGGTCGCGCATCTCGTTGGGGCCGGGCGCCTGGGTAACGTGTACGGGGGCGTCCTGCGGATCGGCCACGGTTCAGCCGCCGCTGCCCTGGGGACGCAGCGTCTCGCCGGCGCGTCCGGACCGCAGTGCGGGCAGCCAGCTCAGCGGATTCCAGCTGCTGGTCCCGTCAAGGCTGAAGGTGATGAACTCGGCGCGACCCCCGATATTCTCGATCGGCACGGGTCCGCCCAGCCCCTCGGGCTCGCCATCGGCGCTGAGCGCAGGCGCGCGGCTGTCGGCGCTGTTGTCGCGATTGTCCCCCATCAGCCAGACATGGCCGGCCGGGATGCGGAGCGGAGCGAAATTGTCAGCGCGCGTCGGGCCGATGTCGATCGTGTCGTAGCTGACCCCATTGGGCAGCGTTTCGCGGATGATCTCGACATTGCAGACGCGCGCACCCGCCGCGTCGCGCGTCAGTGCACCGGGATAATGGCGCGGGTCGCAGGTGAGGTTGGCATCGACCCGAAGCGGGCGCAGCCCCAGCCGCTC
>JBKBTU010000049.1:0-13580 GCA_046290715.1 Sphingomonas sp.
GCCACGCTCGAGGAAGAGGTCGGCGACCTGTTGTTTTCGGTGGTCAATTGGGCGCGCCATCTCGGCATCGACCCCGACGCAGACAGCTTAGTCGCCCTTCAACGCATTGCAACGACAAGGATGGCGGCGCCGGCCCGTCCGCAGTCATCGGCGGACGAACGAGCCCTTGGATGTGGCAAGCCGGATACGTGGTGAGCAGCCGCCTTCAGGCCTCGGCGAGGCTGATCGGTCGTCAGCGCCGAACGCGCTTTTCCCGCATCACGAGCGCACGACCGGCATAGTTCGCCACGCGAACGTTGCCTTGACGCTGAACAACCCGCTTTCCGCTCTGCAGATACGTCACCTCGACCGTCACCACGCTGTCCGCCACGCCGAAATGGACCGGCTGGGCGCTCTGCGTATTGTAGCCGTCGCCGGTGCCGACCTGGCGCGTCGCCAACAGGCGACCGTCGGCGCTGCGCAGGCGCACTTCGGCGCCGGGTCGCGTGAAATGTCCCTTCGCGTCCAGCACCAGCACCGACAGGCTGCGCGCGGCGGCGCTCTTTGCCAGCGCGTTGCGGAACAGGAAGTGGCCGCCCACCGGGCCGTATCCGTCGGTCACCGACAGATCGAGCGCGCCGTCGCGATCATAGTCGATCCATTGGACGCCATGATCGCCGGCGTTCATCACGCTGCCCCGCGGCAGGACGTTGACGAACCGCCGACCGCCCTTGCCGTCCGACTCGTTGTGCAACAGCGCATTGGTCGGTTCCTGTTTTCCGACCGGCCCCTCATACGCCATGATCGACAGGTCGAGCCAACCGTCGTTGTCATAGTCGCCCCATGCGGCCCCGACGCCGTGATTGTCGAAGCCGACGCCGGTGGCGAGCGACACGTTGTCGAACGTCCCGTCGCCCCGGTTGCGATACAGCGCATTCGGCCCGTAGTTCGGCACGAAGAGATCGAGCCGCCCGTCATTGTCGTAGTCGCCGATCGCGCAGCCGACCCCGCCCTCCTCCTTGGTCCGCGCCGGCCCGGCGACGCCCGCCGCGACGGCGACGTCGACGAACCCGTCGCCATCGTTGCGCCACAGCGCGTCCGTGGCACCGGATTGGTTGGCGAGGAACAGGTCGAGGTCGCCGTCCTCGTCATAGTCGAACCAGCAGGCGCCGACCGTGGGACGGGGATCGGACACGCCGGTGCCGGCGAACACCTGCGTGAAGCGACCGCCGTCGTTGCGCATCAGCCGGTTGGCACCGATCCGGTCCGCGGCATAGACATCGACGTCACCGTCATCGTCGTAATCGACCCAGCTCGTCTGCCGAGCCGAGCGGCCGGAAAAGCCGAGCCCGATCGCCGCGCCGACCTCCTCGAACCCCTTGCCCTTGCGGTTGTGGAAGACGAGCGTCGGCTGTTTCGGATCGGTCGCGCCGCCGAGCAGGTCGAGCCAGCCGTCGCCGTCGTAGTCGCCCCAACTGAGCCCGCGCAATTCGTGCCCCGCCGTCGGCAGGCCCATTGCCGCGCCGACGCTGACGAAGGTGCCGCGGTCGTTGCGATACAGGCGTAGCTCGCCGCTCTTCAGCGACACGGCGAAGTCGAGATCGCCGTCATTGTCCATGTCCGCCCAGGCATTGGACAGGGAGCCGACGACGCCGAACAGGTCGGACTGGATCGGCTGGAATGCCGGCACGGCGGTGCCGGCCGCGGGCAGCGGGACGCCGTGGCCGGGCTGCGTCGCATTCTCCCTCGCCGCCTGTGGTGCGGCGGCGATCAGCAGGGCGAGGGGGAGCAATCGGGAGATCGGACGAGGCGACATGGTCTTCCCCTGAGGAACGGGCGGGGCGGATTGATCGGACTGCTCATCCGCGTCGGGACGATCGACGTCCGCCTCTCTCCCGTCCAAACGGGTGGGCCGCGCGTTTCTGCTACCCGTCGGCCGCGGGTACGAGCAGCAGCGATCCGTCGCCTCCTTCGATGGCGCGGATGCCGAAGCTCTGTTCGAGCGCGCGGGCGAAGTCGCCCGACCGGTCGGACCGGAAGGTGCCGCCGATCCGCACGCCCGCCAGGGCCGGGTCGCCGATGACGATGGGGACGGTGCGGTAGCGGTTGAACTCCTCGACCGCCTGTTCCAGCGTGTCGCCATCGAAGCTCAATCGTCCGTCCTGCCAGGCCAGCCGGCGCTGGATGTCGGTGTGGTCCAGCGCGGTGACGGCGACGGTCCCGCGGCGCACCGCCGCGGCATTGCCGGCCGCGACATGCCGCTCGGGCCGGTCGCCGTCGCGCACGCCGACGATCCCCTCGCTGACCGTTACTTCGGTCAGGTCGGGGCGCAGCCGCACGGTGAAGGCGGTACCGATCGCGCGGACCTGCGCGTCGTCCGCCGCGACGACGAAGGGGCGGCTCTTGTCGTGCGCCACGTCGAAGCTCGCCTCGCCGCGCAGCAGCCGGATCGAGCGACGTTCGGGGGACAGATCGACGGTGAGCGCGGTATCGGTGTTCAGGCGCATCAGGCTGCCGTCCGCGAGCGTCACCGTGCGGCGTTCGCCGATGCCGGTCGCATAACGCTGGCCCGCCTCGCCGAAGCGCCACGCGAGCGCGCCGATCGCCGCGATCAGGCCGGCAGCGATCCCGCCCATCACGCGGCGGCGGGTGACGGGTGGCGGCGGATCGCGCCGTGCCGCGGCGATCGATATCGGGGGGGCGGGCGCTGCGGCTTCTATCTGTTCCGGGGGGAGATCGCGCAACCGGGCGGCAAGCTCCCACCCCGCTTCCACCTTGGCGAAGGCATAGCCATGCGCGGGGTCCTGTTCGATCCAGCGATAGGCCGCGTCCCAATCGGCGTCAGCGTCGCTGGCGCGGGCCGCCAGGAACAGTCGCGTGGCTTCCGCCTCGATCGCCTGTCGTATCGTTGCGCTTGTGCAGGGACCATCCAAAACCCGAACCCTCGTACTCGCCGATCGCCTGCATGATCTTCAGCGCGGCACGTGCCAAATGCTTGTCCACCGTGGAAACGGACAGGCCCATCTCCTCTGCTATCGCACCCGTCGGCCAATCGTACACCCGTCGCAGGACGAACGCGCGTCGGCATTGCGGCGGCAGGAGATCGAGGATCGCCTGAAGGTGGCGCAACTCGTCGCGCGCCTCCAGCCTGGCCTGCGCGCTGTCGTCGACGCCGATCAGATCCAGGTCGGCGATCACTTCGAACGACACGATCTTGCTGCGCCGGGCGGCGTCGATGACGAGGTTGCGGGCGATCTGATACAGATAGGCACGGCCGGACTGCACGCGCTCGATGTCGCCGGTCGCATAGGC
This sequence comes from Sphingomonas sp., assembly GCA_046290715.1. GTDB lineage: Bacteria > Pseudomonadota > Alphaproteobacteria > Sphingomonadales > Sphingomonadaceae > Sphingomonas. Next base: position 3,292 of record JBKBTU010000049.1, read on the forward strand.
CCGCGTCATCGCCTCCGCCACCACGTCGTCGACGTCGGCGCCGTCGGGCAGGACCCGCCGCAGCCGCGACCGCAAGGCGCCCTCGTGCGGCAGAATGGCCTGTTTGTACCATTTTAGCCTGGCCCTGACCGACCCGCTGCCCTTGATTGAATCCACCGGAACCTCCCCGAACGTGACGAAGGCGTTCCTCTCCCGCGGACTTGTTGAGGCGATACGACCAGCCTTTGCCCGGGCTGTCCAGCCATCATGAAATAAAAATGACAAGGTCGTTGGCAGATTGTGTCGCTGCAACCGTCTCCCCCATCAGTGAAGACAATCGCCGGGGGGCTGACGATGACCAAACCCATGACGCTCGGCGCGCTGCTGGCTGGTGCCGCGATGATGGCGTCGGCACCCGCCGCGGCGGCGCAATCCGCGACGATCACCTTCGCGATCGAAGCGCAGTCGGTGCAGAGCGCGCTCGCCCGTTTCGCCGAACAATCCGGGATGCAGATCCTCTATCCCTACGACAGCGTCGCCGGGCTGCGTAGCGCGGGGGTGAAGGGGCGGATGTCGACCGAGGCGGCATTGGGCCGTCTGCTGTCCGGGACCGGCCTGCGCATCAACCGCAGCGGCGGGGGCGTCATCGCGCTGTCGCTGCAGGCGTCGGCGGTGCTGCCGCAACCGGTGCGCACCGCCGCGCTGCGCCCCGTCGCGCTCGCCGGAGCGTTCCAGCAGGCGCAGGTCAGCGACGCGCAGGACCCGACCGCGCCGACCGCCGCCCAGGTCGACGATCCGGCGAGCGATATCGTCGTCACCGGCAGCCGCGGCCAGCCGCGCACCGTGGTCGACAGCCCGACGCCGATCGACGTCATCAGTGGCGCCGAACTCCAGCGTACCGGCAGGTCGGGCGTGTTGGCCGCCCTCAACACGCTGGTGCCGTCGTTCAACCTGCCGACGCGGGCAGGGGGCGGCACGTCGACGGTCATCGCGACCGGCGGCCTGCGCGGCCTCAACCCCGACCAGACGCTGATCCTCGTCAACGGCAAGCGTCGGCACAAGACGTCGCTGATCAACGCCGTGTCCAGTTACTACAACGGCTCGGTCCCCGCGGACCTCGACATGATCCCGACCGCCGCGGTCGACCACATCGAGGTGCTGCGCGACGGTGCCGCGGCGCAATATGGGTCGGACGCGATCGCCGGCGTCATCAACGTGATCCTGAAGGACGATGCGAAGGGAGGCTTCGGTGCCTTCACCGCGGGCCAGAACATGGACCGCAGCGACGGCGAGCTGTTCCAGGCCGATTTGAACCTCGGGCTGGCGCTGGGCGAGAAGGGGTTCCTCAACCTCTCGGCGGGCGCCAAGAAGCAGCAGGCGTCGAACCGCGCCGAACCGATCGCCTCCACGATCCGCCTGTACCCGCTGGTGAACGGCGCGCTCGATCCGCGCGAGGCGACGATCAACCGGCTCGTCACGTCCAATTACGGTGCGATGCCGCAGGAGAGCCTCAACACCGCCTTCAACGCCGGCTACGACCTCGGCACGGTCGAACTTTACGCGTTCGGTACCTATTCGCAGCGCAAGTCGGACCTCAATTACACCTACCGCCCCGCCACCAATGCGAATTCGCTGCCGCAGGTCTATCCCAACGGCTTCTATCCGCGCGTCGTCATCAACGAGGAGGATTATGAGGTCGCGGTCGGCGCGCGCGGCGTGATCGCCGGATGGAAATGGGATTTCAGTTCCACATTGGGCCGCAATCGATCGCGGCAGCGGGCGGACCGGACGATCAACGCCTCGCTCGGGCCGACCAGCCCCACCGAATTCTACGTCGGATCGCTCATCTCGAAAGAGGCGGTGAACTCGCTCGACCTCACCCGATCCTATCCGGTCGGCACGGGCACGTTGCAGGTCTCGGGCGGCATCCAGCATCGGATCGAAAGCTATCAGGTCGCGCAGGGCGAACCGGCGAGCTATGCCGCCGGGACCTATACCTCCAGCCTCGGCCGGCCGACGCCGGGCGCATCGGGGGCGGCCGGTTTCCAGCCGTCCGATGCCGGCTTCGTCAAGCGCAACAACCTTGCCGCCTATGCCGACGTCGCCTGGGACCCGTCGCGTGCCGTCACGATCGGCGGCGCGCTGCGCTACGAACATTATGACGACGACAGCGGCGACACGCTGATCGGCAAGCTCAACGCGCGCTACGCCGTCGCGCCGTGGATCGCGCTGCGCGGTGCGGCGAGCACCGGCTTCCGTGCGCCCGCACTGGCGCAGCAGATCTATGCCTCGACCACCGGCCAATTCCGCACGATCGGCACGCCGCCGACGCTCAACCTGTTGCAGATCAAGACGCTGCCGGTCGGATCGCCCGCCGCTTTGGCGCTGGGGGCGCAGCCGCTGACGCCGGAGAAATCGACGAATGTCAGCGCCGGGCTGGTGTTGACGCCGCTGCCGCGGCTCAGCCTCACCGTCGACGGCTATCAGATCAAGGTCGAGGACCGGATCGCCATCACCTCGACGCTGACCGGCAACGCGGTGTCGGCGATCCTGATCGCCAACGGCCTGTCGCCCGATATCAGCGCGCAATATTACACCAACGCGATCGATACCCGTACCCGCGGCGTGGATGTCGTCGCGACCTATCGCCACCCGGTCGGCACGATCGCCGACCTCGCGTGGAACGTGGGCTATAATTACAACAAGACGATCATCACGGGTGTGAAGGCGAACCCGCCGCAGCTCGCCGCCCTGGGCGCGGATTACGTGCTGTTCGACCGGCTGTCGCGCAGCAACCTGACGGTCAATTTGCCGCGCACCAAGCTGTTCATCGGCAATGTCGCGACGATCGATGCCTTCACCCTGTCGACCCGCGTCGTCCGCTACGGCAGCTTCAAGTCGTTCGGCAACGCGGTGGTCAACGATCGCACGTTCGGCGCGAAGTGGATCACCGATCTCGAGCTGTCGTGGAAGACGACGGATCGCCTGACGCTGGCGGTCGGCGCGAACAACCTGTTCAACGTCTACCCCGATCGCAACGACACGCTGACCAACGTCAACACCGGGGCAGGGTTCTACGCGACGAGCGGGGCCTACGGTTTCACCGGGGGCTATTACTACGGCCGTGTCGCGGTCGATTTCTGATGGGAAACGGATCGATGCGCGCGACGATCATCTGGGCTGCGATCATCGGGCTGGCGGCGGCGGCGCCCGCTGCGACTCCGAAGGGCAACGCCGGCGGCGGCGAGATCCTGTGGGACACGTTCGGCGTGCCGCATATCTACGCCAGGACCGAGGCCGGGGCCTTTTGGGGCTTCGGCTATGCGCAGGCGCAGAGCCACGGCAACCTGCTGCTCAGGCTGTTCGGCGAGGCGCGGGGGCGCGCCGCGGAATATTGGGGCGGCGCGGACAACGAGACGCAGGACCGCTGGCTGGTCGCCAACGACGTGCCGACCCGCGCGGTGACGTGGTTCCGGCAGCAGACGCCGCAGATGCGCGCCGACCTCGACGCCTTCGCCGCGGGCATCAACGCCTATGCCGCCGCGCATCCCGATGCGCTCGACCCGGCGATGCGGCGCGTGCTGCCGGTCAGCGGCACCGACGTGATGGCGCACGCGCACCGGCTGATGAACTACGTCTACATCGCCTCGGACCGCAAGGTACTCGCCGATCCGGCCACGAACGAAGCCGGCGGGTCCAACGCCTGGGCGGTCGCGCCGTCGCGATCGGCGAGCGGCAAGGCGATGCTGCTCGCCAATCCGCATCTGCCCTGGGCGCCGAGCATGCTGACCTACTACGAGGCGCATCTGAACGCGCCCGGCTACAGCGTTTACGGCGCGACGCAGGTCGGGCTGCCGGTGTTGCGCTTCGCGTTCAACGACGATCTCGGCTTCACCAACACCGTCAACACGATGCTGGGCTATTCGAGCTACAAGCTCACGCCGGCCGACGGCGGCTATCGCTACGACGGCAAGGTGCGGCCCTTCACCACCGCGCAAAAAAGCTACAAGGTGCGCCAGGCCGACGGCACGCTGAAGACGGTCGCGTTCACGCAGCGCTATGCGATCCAGGGGCCGGTGTTCGATCTGCCGGGCAACGCCGGTACGATCGCGTTGAAGGTGGCGGGGCTCGATCGGCCCGGCGTGCTCCAGCAATATCTCGACATGGGCAAGGCGCACGACTTCGCGGCCTTCCAGCGCGCGCTCGGGCGGATGCAGGTGCCGATGTTCAACATCGTCTACGCCGACCGCGCCGGGCATATCATGTATATCGACAACGGCATCCTGCCGCGCCACGCGGACGGCGACGTGCCGACCTGGTCGAAGCCGGTGGCGGGCGACACGTCGGCGACGCTGTGGCGCGCCGTGCATGGCTATGACGACCTGCCCAAGGTGATCGATCCGGCAAGCGGCTTCGTCCAGAACGCCAACGATCCGCCCTGGCTCGCGACCTGGCCGCGGCAGCTCGATCCCAAGGCGTTCCCGGACTATGTCGCGCCGGTCGGCCCGGTCAGCCAGCGCGCGCAGCATTCGGTGATGCTGATGACCGCGACGCCGAAACTGTCGTTCGACGATTTCGTCGCGCGCAAGCTGGATACCGGCTCGCTGATGGCGGACCGGCTGCTGCCCGACCTGCTCGCCGCGGCGAAGGGCAATGCCGATCCGGACATCGCGGCCGCCGTCGCGCTGCTGGCGGGCTGGGACCATAAGTTCGACGCCACCGCGCGCGGCGCGCTGCTGTTCGAGACCTGGGCCGCGCTGTTCGCGCCGCGCAATTTCGTCGATCAAAGCAATTTTGCGGTGAAGTGGACGCTCGCCGATCCGCTCGCCACGCCACGCGGGCTGAAGGACCCGGCGGCGGCGGTCGCGATGCTGAAGGCGGCGGTGGCCAAGACGCGGCAGATGTACGGCGCGCTCGACCGGCCGTTCGGCGAGGCCTCCCGCTTCCACCTGGGGGACGTCAGCGTCCCCGGCAACGGCGGCTTCGGCAACACCGGCGTGTTCCGGACGATCACCTGGGGTCCGATGAAGAACGGCGAGCGCACGCCGGTCCACGGCGAGACCTGGGTGTCGATGATCGAATTCTCCAGCCCGATGAAGGCGGTCGGCATGATGAGCTATGGCAATTCCAGCCAGCCCGGATCGAAGCACAACAACGACCAGTTGCGCTTCCTGACGACGAAGACGTTCCGCACCCTGTGGCGGGATCGATCCGAGGTGGAGCGCCACGTCGAAGACAGGACGGCCTTCTGATGCGCGCGCCATGGCTCGCGCCGCTGGCGCTGTTCGCACTCGCCGCCTCCGCGCAGGACGCGCGGCAGGTGCACGAGGCGGCGATCGTGCTCGACACGCATTTCGATACGCCCGCCAATCTCGGCCGCCCCGGCTGGAGCATCATGGACCGGCACAGCCGTGCCGACAGCGGCGACCAGGTGGATTATCCGCGCATGGTCGAGGGCGGGATCGACGGCGGGTTCTTCGCGATCTTCACCGCGCAGGGGCCGCGCACGCCGGAGGGAGACCGCGACGCGCGCGACGCCGCGCTGGTGCGCGCGGTGCAGATCCGCGAGATGGTCGCGCGGCATCCCGACGCCTTCCGGCTGGTGACCACATCGAGCGAAGCGCGCGCGGCCGTCGCCGCGAAGAAGCGGTTCGTCTTCATGAGCATGGAGAACGGTTATCCGTTCGAAGGCGACCTGTCGCTGATGCGCAGCTTCCAGCGGCTGGGCGTCACGATGATGAGCCCGGTCCACTTCAAGAACGACGACCTCGCCGACAGCGCCACCGACGCGCCCGAATGGAAGGGGCTCAGCCCCAAGGGCAGGACGTTCGTGGCGGAGGCGAACCGGCTCGGCATCCTGATCGATTGCAGCCACGCCTCCGACGACGTGCTGCGCCAGACGATCGCGCTGTCGAAGGCACCGATCATCCTGTCGCATTCGGGCGTGCGCGCGATCTTCGATCATCCGCGCAACGTCACCGACGCCGATCTGCGCGCGCTCGCGGCCAAGGGCGGCGTCGTGCAGATCAACGCCTTCGACGGCTATATGATCGCGCAGCCCAAGGTTCCGGCGCGTGAGGCGGCGATCGCCGCGCTGATGGCGAAGCTGCCGCCGCGCGCGACGATGACCGAGGCGGATCGCAAGGCCTTCCTGGCGGAACGCAAGGCGATCGATGCGCGCTGGCCGGTGCCGCGTGCGACCTTCGACGATGTGATGAAGCACCTGCTGCATGCGATCGCGGTGGCCGGGATCGATCACGTCGGGATCAGCGGCGACTTCGACGGCGGCGGCGGGGTCGAGGGGTTCGACGACATCACCGCGTTTCCCAAGATCACGGCGGCACTGCTCGCGCGGGGCTACAGCCCGGCGGACGTCGCCAAGGTGTGGGGCGGCAACGCATTGCGCGTGCTCGACGCGGCGCAGGCGGCGGGCGATCCCGCCGCACGCCCGACCATTCCGGTCACCGGGTGATCGCGATGCGGATCACACCGCAGGGGGAGGGTCGTCCGGCCCGGTCATGAGCCGGGATCAGCGTGGCATTTTCAGCGTGACCGAGCGGACCGCGACAACCGGCCGCCAGTGAAGATCCCGGGGGGGATGATCTGAATAGCAATGTCCCGTCGGTGCGCCGACCAGATCAGGAGATTGCACGTGTCCCGTTTTCCTGCCTCGCCCTCCGCCGGTACCGCGCTCGGCCTCGTGCTCGGCGCCGCCGCGTTGCTGCTGACGGCGTCGGCTGCCAGCGCGCAGGCGACCTCCGCGGAGAATGCCGACAGCGGCACGCAGGCGACCGAAGCGCCCGCCGACGGTGTCAGCGGCGAGGGGCAGGACGTCGTCATCAGCGGCCGCCGCATCAGCCAGGCGAGCGAGGCGGTGGGCGAGGACCGGATCACCAGCACCGTCGCGGTGACACGGGACGCCCTGCTCTCGGCGCCATCCGGCATTTCGGGCCTCAAGATGCTGGAATCGCTACCGGGCTTCAACGTCCAGACCGATGGCGCACTCGGCCTCTATGAATTCGGCAACAGCGTCCAGGCGCGCGCCTTCAACCTCGACCAGATCGGTTTCGTCGTCGATGGCGTGCCGATGGGGCGCAGCGACGCCTTCGGCGGCAGCCCGGTGTTCCGCTACGTCGACAACGAGAATCTGGGGGTGGTGGAGGCATCGCCGGGGGCGGGCGGCGTGACGATGCCGACCTATTCGTCGCTGGGCCCGGTCGTCTCGTACCGGTCGATCGCGCCGCAGGACGAACTGGGCGTCTTCGTGTCGCAGAGCTTCGGCGATTTCGACATGAAGCGTACCTTCGTCCGGGTCAGCACCGGCAAGATCGGCCCGTTCAAGGCGTTCGTCAGCCGGACCAAGCTCAACACCGATCTGTGGCGCGGCGCCGGCTCGGTCGATCGCGAACATTGGGAGGCGATGGCGCATGTCGATATCACCGACGGCAGCTGGGCGCGGTTCAAGTTCGTCTCGAACGACTTCTTCGACTATGATTCGCCGACGCTGTCGCGCGCCGAATACAACAGCACGACGCCCGACCTCGCCGGCCACGTCGGTCGCTACCGCGGCTATTACGGCGATCCGCTGCCCGTCTATGCTCCGGCCGTCGCGGGCATTCCCTTCTCCAACGCCAACTACACCTATTACTACGGTCAGGCGATCAACGTCCGGAAGGACAAGCTGTACGCCGGCACGTTCCACGCCGGCATCGCGGACGGGGTCCACGCCGAAACCACGATCTATTACGAGGACAAGGACGGCTGGGGCAGTTCGCCGGACAGCTACGCCAACACGCTGACCTTCTACAATCGCCAGCGGCTGGTGTCGGGCCTGGCGCTCACCGCGCCGCGCGGCACGCAGTTCGGCGTGTCGAGCCTCGGCGGCTATCGCCAGGGCATCCTGCAAAGCCTGCATGCGCAGGTCGGCATCCAGGCGATCGACATCGGCATCTGGGCGGAGGACGATCGCTATCGCCGCTACCAGCGTCGTCAGAACACGATCGACGGATCCCCTGCCAGCGCCCCCAATTACGGCGAATTGGTCTACGCCCGCCGCGATTACCGGTCGAAACGGGCCACGGTGCAGATGTTCGTACGCGACCGCATCGAACTGACGCCGGCATTCAGCGTCGACCTGGGCGTCAAGGCGCTCGCCCTCGATTATCAGCAGCGCGGCTACCGCGACTACGCCGATTATGCGCGGACGGTGAACGGGGTGAACGTCGCGGGTTGGGGGCCGAAGTACAATCGCGCGCGCTACACCGACTATTTCCTGCCGACCGTCGGATTGCTCTACCGCTTCGCCGATCCCCGCACCCAGCTGTTCGCCTCCTATGCCGAGAATATGGCGCTGCCCAAGGGGATGGATGACATCTTTTCGGTCGCCTACACCAACTCCCCGGCGGTGGTCGCCGCGCCCGCGCCGGAGCGGTCGAAGAACGTCGAGGTCGGCCTGCGCACGACACGACCCGAATTCTTCGCCTCGCTGACCGGCTATTACACCAAGTTCGACAATCGCATCCAATCGATCGCCGCGATCCTGCCGGGCACGACCAACGTCACCGAAACCTTCTTCCAGAACGTCGGCGGCGTGGAGGCCTATGGCGCGGAACTGCTCGCCAACTACAAACCGGCATTCCTGCACGGCGCCGCCTACTTCAACAGCAACATCACCTACAATCACGCGCAGTTTCAGGACGATATCGTCGGCGCGGCACGCACCTACCTGATCGCGGGCAAATACCTGCCCGACAGCGCGAAGTGGGTCGTGTCGGGCGGCGTCACGGTCGAACCGGCGCCGTGGTTCGTCGCCAACATCACGGGCAAATACACCAGCCGCCGCCAATCGACGTTCGAGAATACGCCGGGATCGTCGCTGCCGGGCTTCACCGTCTTTTCGGCCTATGCCGACATCGGCGACGGCTTTTCGATCGGCCCGGTGCGCAACGCACGCATCCGCGTCAACGTCGACAACCTGTTCAACAAGGATGTGCTGTCGTTCATCTCACCGGCGCTGACCGGCGACGGCCTGTTCCGTCCGCTCAGCCCGCGCACGGTTCAGCTGACGCTGTCGGTCGACATCTGATGCCCGCCCCGCGGCGCGATGCGTGCCGCGGCTCCGCAATCATAGGACATAGGAATCACGCCATGGTGACACGCAGGATGGTTCTGGGCCGGCTCGGTCTGACGGGCGGGCTGGGCGCGACCCTGGGGGCGATGCAGGCGCTGGGACTGGTCGGGACGGCGCAGGCGCAGGATATGGGCGGGCTGTCGCCGACGTTGGGCAAGGGGCGGCACGTCGTGGTCTTGGGCGCGGGGATCGCCGGTCTGACATCGGCGTACGAGCTGGAGCAGGCGGGTTTTCTGGTGACGCTGCTGGAAGCGCGCAGGCGGGTCGGCGGCCGTGCCTGGACCGTGCGCGACGGCGACAGGATCGAGATGAACGGCGAGGCGTCACAGACCGCGCGATTCTCCGACGGCATTTATTTCAACGCCGGTCCGGCGCGCATCCCGAGCTTTCATCAGGGTCTGCTCGGCTATGCGAAGAAGTTCGGCGTGCCGCTGGAGGTGGAGGTCAATTCCAGCCGGTCCGCCTATGTCATGGCGGACGACGGCTCGAAGATCCGCATGCGGACGGCGATCAACGACATGCGCGGCCGGATCGCCGAACTGCTGGCGAAGGCGATCGGCAAGGGTTCGCTCGACACGGAACTGACCGCGGCCGATCGTGAGAAGCTCATGCCCTTCCTGAAGGCATACGGCGATCTCGGTGCAGGCAATGCGTTCACCGGCACCGAGCGGTCGGGCTTCGGCACGGCGCCGGGGGCGGGCGTGACCTTCGCCTCGCCCTCGACCGCGATGCCGCTCGACCAGCTGCTGGCCAATCAGCGGCTGCCGATGACGTTGTTCGAAGACAATCTCTACATGCAGGCGACGATGTTCGAGCCGGTCGGCGGCATGGATCGCATCCACGCCGCGATGGACAATGCGCTGCGCCGCCCGGCGCTGCGCGGCGCCGAGGTGACGCGAATCCGGCAGCGATCGGGCGACGTCGAGGTTGTCTATCGCGACACCGCGAGCGGCGCGATCGAGACGGTCGTGGCGGATTATCTGATCTGCACGATCCCCTTCCCGGTACTGAGCGGTATCGACACCAACTTCTCGCCGAAGCTCAAGAAGACGATCGCGGGCGTCGTCTACGACTTTTCGAACAAGGTCGCGTTCGAAAGTCCGCGCTTCTGGGAAAAGGAGCAGATCTACGGCGGCATCTCCTTCGTCGGCGGGCCTACCACGCTGGTCTGGTATCCGTC
>JBKBTU010000004.1:0-1458 GCA_046290715.1 Sphingomonas sp.
GTTCGCCGACACGGTGATCCGCGCCGGCAATGCGATCCAGGCGATCAATCCGGCGGTGACGCGGGTGCTGGGCGGTATGAGCCCGATCGATCCCGACTGGGTCCAGCGGATGCGCGCGCACGGCGCACTCGACGCGGTCGACGTGGTGGCGGTGCACGGCTTCCCGCTCGACTGGAACCTGTGGCCGATCCACGCCTGGCCGGACAAGATCGCCGAGATCGAGGCGGTCTGCCCCGACAAGCCGATCTGGGCGACCGAGGTCGGCGTCGGCAGCTTCGGCGCGGAGGAGGTGCAGGTCTTCGGCGTGCGCAAGACCGCCGAGTTGCTGCTCGAGCGGGTGCCGCGCGTCTTCTGGTATTCGCTCTACGACCTGCCGCACAGCTGGGGTGCGACCACCCGCCACCGCGAGGCGGAGGGGTCGAGCTATTACCGCCACTTCTACATGGGCCTGATCCGCGAGGACGGAACGCCCAAGCCCAGCCTCGACGATTATGCCGCGGTCGCCGACCGGATGGGGCTGATGCAATGGTTCCACTACCAGGACCCGCGCCTCGACGACGCCGTCGCCTGGATGAAGCGGCTCGGGACGAAGCGCCTGCGCACCGGCCTCAGCTGGGCGGACAGCTTCCGCCCCGATGCGATCGACTGGTTCGACCGGCAGATGGAGGCGCTCGCCGATTTCGAGGTGACGGTCACCTTCTGCTTCACGCCCGAGCATCTCGGCATACAGCCGCATCACACGAGCGCACCCCGCGACCCGCAGCAATTCGCCGACTTCTGCGCCTGGATGATCGACCGCTATGCGCCTGCCCAAGCGCTGCCCAGCGCCGCGGTGGCATGACCTCAGTCGTCACGCTCGCGGTCGATCGCATCCAATACCGCGGCAGGCCTGATGTCCTGCTCGATCTCGCGATCGGTGACCGGAACGTCCAGGCGCTCCGCGATCCGCCCGACCAGCGCCGCAAGCCGCGTCAGCTCATGCTCGGCGAGCAGGTTGGTGTGGAGGTCGAGGTCGGCGCGCCGATCGGCGGCGGCCGCCATCCGGTTCTGGCTGATCAGCACGAAGGTCGAGAGGAAGATCGCCTCCACCGACGCTTCGGACGCGAGGATCACGAAGGTCGGGTCGAAACGCGGCACGCCCGGCAACCAGCCGAGGTTGGCGACGATCCACAGACCGTAGACGACCAGATGCAGGACGACGAACGTCATCGATCCGGTAAAGCGGGTGATCGCGTCGGCGATCCGCGCCGGCAAGGGCGCGGTACGTCGCTCGTGCCGGGCGCGCTCGGTGAGGGCGGCGATATTGTCGCGCAGAGCGGACTGCATGCCGATGTCGTCCATTTGACCCCTAAAGCGTGGAAGATCAAATGGTTGCAGGATTAATGGAGGCTGCGGTACTCGCCGCGCCAGGTCGGATCGAGATCGCCGCGATACCGCTGCCCGAACCCGCCGCAGGCG
>JBKBTU010000004.1:1466-14002 GCA_046290715.1 Sphingomonas sp.
GTAATGGAGGCTGCGGTACTCGCCGCGCCAGGTCGGATCGAGATCGCCGCGATACCGCTGCCCGAACCCGCCGCAGGCGAGGTCCGGCTGAGGCTCGAGGGCTGCGGCGTGTGCGCGTCCAATCTGGAGCCTTGGGCGGGCCTGCCGTGGATGACCTATCCCGGCGAAGCGGGTGGCCTGGGGCACGAAGGCTGGGGCAGGATCGACGCGCTCGGCGAGGGCGTCGAGGGTCTCGCGATCGGCGATCGCGTCGCCGCCCTCTCCTATCGGTCGTTCGCGCATTACGATCTGGCGGGCGCAGACCGGGTGGCCAAGCTGCCCGCCGCGCTCGACGAACAACCTTTTCCGGGCGAACCGCTCGGCTGCGCCTTCAACATCTTCCGCCGCAGCGACATACGCCCCGGCCAGACAGTCGCGATCATCGGCATCGGCTTCCTGGGTGCGGTGCTGACGAAGCTCGCCACCGATGCCGGCGCGCGGGTGATCGCCATCTCGCGACGGCCGGAAAGCCTCGCCCTCGCGCGCCATTACGGCGCCGCCGAGACGATTGCGATGGACGATCACTGGGCGATCATCGAGCGCGTCAAGGCGCTGACCGGCGATGCCCTGTGCGAGCGCGTCATCGAGGCGGTCGGCAAGCAATGGCCGCTCGACCTTGCCACCGCGCTGATCGGCTTCGGCGGACGCCTGGTGGTGGCGGGCTATCATCAGGACGGGCCGCGGCAGGTCAACATGCAGGAGTGGAACTGGAAGGGGATCGACGTCGTCAACGCCCACGAACGCGATGCCACGGTACAGATGCAGGGCCTGCGCGAGGCGATCGACGCGGTGGCGAGCGGCCGCTTCGATCCGGCGCCGCTTTATACGCACCGCTATCCGCTGGCACGGCTCGGCGACGCCCTCGACGCGACGCGCGACAAGCCGAACGGCTTCGTCAAGGCGCTGATCGCATTCGACACGCCGGCCGGCGGTGGGAGCTAGGGGCTTATGATGTCCGACGAAGGGCTTGAGCGAGACTTCTGCGAAAACCCTGTCCGTCATGCCGGACCTGTTCCGGCATCCACCTTGGCCGCGGGAGCCGAAGCGTTGATGTTCGAGGAACAGTGGACCCCGGAACACGTCCGGGGTGACGGACCGATCGGAGCGAGCGAAGCGATGTTAACGAAGGTCTCGCTACAGCGAGGAAGGGCTGATTGGAGACTATCGTGACCCTGCCACGCGTTGGATTTCTCGGAACGGGCTGGATCGGCCGGCATCGCATGGAGGCGATGGTGGCGACCGGCGCGATCGGCGTCGCGGCGATCTGCGACCCCTCCCCCGACTGCCTCGCCGACGCGCGTGCCCTCGCACCGCAGGCGGCGGTGGTCGATTCCCTCGACGCGATGCTCGCCCTCGGGCTCGACGGCGTCGTCATCGCCACGCCGTCTGCGCTCCACGCCGAGCAAGCGGTCGCGGCGCTCGAGGCCGGCGCGGCGGTCTTTTGCCAGAAGCCGCTCGGGCGTTCGGCTGCCGAAACGCGCCGCGTGATCGATGCGGCACGCGCGGCCGATCGCCTGCTCGGCGTCGACCTCTCCTATCGCCATACCGAGGGGATGCGACGGATCGCCGCGCTGGTGCGCGGGGGGACGCTGGGCGAGGTCTTCGCCGTCGACCTCACCTTCCACAACGCCTACGGGCCGGGAAAACCCTGGTTCTTCGACCCCGCGCAATCGGGCGGCGGCTGCGTCATCGACCTCGGCGTCCATCTCGTCGACCTCGCGCTCTGGACGTTGGGCTTTCCGCCGGTCGCCGACGTCGAGGCGACGCTGCTCGCCAGGGGTGCACCGCTCACCCCCGACACGGTCGAGGATTATGCGGTCGCCCGCTTCACCGCCGGCGGCGCCACGGTGCGGCTCGCCTGCTCGTGGAACCTCAACGCGGGCCGCGACGCGGTGATCGAGGCCGCCTTCTACGGCACGAGCGGCGGTGCGGCGCTGCGCAACGTCGCCGGCTCCTTCTACGACTTCACGGCGCAGCATTTCACCGGTACGCGCAGCGACACGCTGGCCGAGCCTCCCGATGCCTGGGGTGCGCGGTCGGCGGCCGTCTGGGCGGAGCAGCTCGCCGCCTCGCTCCGCTTCGATCCGGCGGCCGATGACTTCGTCCGCAGTGCCGAGGTGCTCGACCGGATCTATGGCCGATAGGAAGGACCCTCATTCCGCGATGCGACCCGATGCTCGACCCCGACCGTAACGTCTGGCGGATCGAACGCGCCGAACGCCTGTCGGTGATCGTCGATGCCGACCGCTATTTCGGCGTCGCGCGCGAGGCGTTCGCGCTGGCCAAGAAGCGGATCATGCTGGTCGGCTGGGACTTCGACGCGCGCATCCGCCTCGCCGGCAGCGCCGGGATCACGGAGGGGCCCGAAAGCGTCGGCGACTTCCTCTACTGGCTGGTCGAACGCAACCCGGAGCTCGAACTCTACCTGCTCCGCTGGGACGTCGGCGCATTGAAGGCGGTGTTCCGCGGCACCACCGGGCTGACCGTGCTCAAATGGATGCGGCATCCGCGCATCCACGTGAAGCTCGACAGCCATCACCCGACCGCCTCCTCGCACCATCAGAAGATCGTCTCGATCGACGATTGCCTCGCCTTCTGCGGCGGGATCGACATGACCGCCGAGCGCTGGGACACGCGCGCGCACCGCGACGACGATCCGGGCCGGCGGCTGCCGAGCGGCAAGCCTTACAAGCCGTGGCACGATGCGACGACCGCGATCACCGGCCCCGCCGCTGCCGCCCTCGCCGCGCTCTGCCGCGAGCGCTGGCACCTCGCATCGGGCCATCGCCTCTATCCGGTCACCGGCGAGGCCGCGTGCTGGCCCGCGTCGCTCGAGCCGACGTTCGAGGATGTCGATCTCGGCATCGCGCGCAGCCAGCCCGAAATGCCGGGCGAACCGCCGGTGACCGAGGTCGAGGCGCTGTTCCTCGACCAGATCCGCGCCGCACGGCGGCACATCTATTGCGAAAGCCAGTATTTCGCCTCGCGCCGGATCGCCGAGGCGATCGCCGCGCGGCTCGATGAGGCGGACGGGCCGGAGATCGTCATCGTCAATCCGCTAACGGCGCAGGGGTGGCTGGAGCCGCTGGCGATGGATACCGCGCGGGCGCGGCTGGTCGAGGCGCTCCGCCGCCGCGACCGGCGCGGCCGGCTGCGGCTCTACCACCCGTTCACGCGGGGCGGGGCGCCGATCTATTGCCACGCCAAGATCACCATCGTCGACGACACGCAGCTGCGCGTCGGATCGGCGAACATCAACAACCGCTCGCTGCGCCTCGATACCGAATGCGACGTGGTCATCGATGCCGCGCGTCATCCCGGCGCTGGCCTCGAGGCGAAGATCGCGGGCCAGCGCGCCGACCTTCTCGCCGAACATCTCGACGTCGCCGCCGAGCGCGTCGCGCAGATGATCGAGCAGAGCGGATCGCTGATCGAGACGATCGAACGGCTGCGCGGCCCGGGCCGCTCGCTGCGTCCCTATGAGGTGCCGGACCTCGACGGCGTCGAGAAGTGGCTCGCCGACAACGAGGTGCTCGATCCGGAAGGCTCCGCCGAGATGTTCGAGCCGACCACCCGCCGCGGCCTGTTCCGCGGGCGGCTGCGCAAGCGGTAGCGCGCATCCGCGCCGCGGACCGGTCTACGCCACTATGTGTCCCCGCGAAGGCGGGGACCCAGTCCTGGGCTCCCGCGTTCGCGGGAGCACAAAGACCGGTGATCGCGCATCCCAACATGACGCCAGAATGAAATAGCCGATCGCGCCGCGTCTCCAAACGGTCATCGGCGCTACGCATGGCCGCCCTAACGGCCCCTCACGATACGCGATCTCGTTGAGGGGGAAAGTCTTTGTCCGTTCGTTCCTGCGCCCGTCCGCATCTGCTCGCCGGTGCCGCGCTGTTCATTCTCGCCGGCGCCGCGCCTGCGCTCGCCCAGACGGCGTCAACCCCGGCGGCGACGCCCGCCGCGGCCGCTCCCGCAACGGTGACGGGCGAGGACCCGACCACCGACGGCGGCCAGATCCAGGACATCGTCGTCACCGCGACCAAGCGCGAGACCAACCTTCAGAAGACGCCGATCGCGATCAGCGTGCTCGGCGAGAAGGCGTTGCAGGACCGCCATGTCCAGAGCCTCTACGATCTCGCCGACGGCGCGGTGCCGAGCCTGCGCGTCGCGACGTTCGAGGCGCGGCAGTCGGCGCTGACCGTCGGCATCCGCGGCATCGTGCCGCTCGACGCCAACCAGCCCGCACGCGAGCAGGGCGTCGGCATCTACGTCGACGGCGTCTACCTCGGCCGCCAGCACGGCCTCAACGCCGCGCTGTTCGACGTCGAGCGGATCGAGGTGCTCAAGGGTCCGCAAGGGACGCTGTTCGGCCGCAACACCGAAGGCGGCGCGCTCAACATCGTCACGCGCGCCCCCTCGGGCGAGTTCGGCGGTTCGGTCCGCGCCGGCATCGCCAATTACGGCGGCTACAACGGCGACCTGCATCTCGATCTGCCCGAATATCACAATTTCAGCGTCAAGCTCGACGGCGTCGTCCAGTATCAGGGTCCGACGACCAAGAACCCGCTCGCCGGGCAGACGGGCTTCAACTATTACGATCGCCGCGGCGGCCGCATCGCGGTGCGCTGGAAGCCGATCGACGGCCTGACCGACGATTTCTCGTACGACAACGGGCTCGACAAGAACTCGCCCTTCTACAGCCAGCTGCTCAACTACAATCCCAACGGCTGCGTCGCCGGCACGCAGGCGGCGGCGCCCGCCTGCGCCCTGCCCGGCACCGCCTATACCGCGCTGGCCGGCACGGTGAAGCCGATCCTGCCCGGTGTCGTGGTCAATGGCTCCACCCGCCAGAAGGTCGCCGACATCGGCGTGCCGCAGCAGCCCAGCGTCGACAAGACGCACGGCTTCACCAATATCCTCAAGTACAAGGCGTCGGACGCGGTCGAGCTGCGCTCGATCACCGCATGGCGCGGCGTCACCGCGACGCAATGGGACAATTCGGGCGGTGCGCACCGCGTGCCGGTCGTGACGCTGCCCGCGATCGGCGCGATCAACCCGACCACCTGCACCGCCGCCGCGCCCTGCGGGTTCAGCCGCTACAGCCTCGCCGATCTGCGCCAGAACCAGTTCAGCCAGGAATTGCAGGCGGTCGGCACGATCGATGCGTTCGACTATGTCGCCGGTCTCTATTACTTCAACGAGCACATCAGCGACGACGCCGCGACGCCCAATTCCAACGGCATCGTCGCGACCACGACGGCGAACGCCGCGGGGCAGAACGTCGTCAGCGGCTATAATTACGTGATCCTCGATTCTTGCCGCGGCTCGTCGGGTTTCGGCTCGCAGCCCGGCTGCCGCTCGATCGACCGCGCCTCGGAGGTCTGGTCGAAGAGCTATGCCGCTTATGGCCAGGTCACCTGGAACGCGACCGACATCCTGCACATCACCGCGGGCGGCCGCTACACGCACGACACCAAGCGCGGCGTGCTGCACTTCTCGCGCAACGTGAACTATGACGTCAACACGGCGGCGGCGACCGCGGCAGGCTACCAGCCGCTCGATCGCAGCTGGGATCGCTTCAACCCGACCGTGACGGTCGCGGTCGACGCGAGCAACGACGTCCACCTCTATGCCAAATACGCGACCGGCTATCGCGCGGGCGGCGCCAGCTCGCGCACCGCGAATTATCAGGCGTTCGGGCCGGAGGACATCAAGTCCTACGAGATCGGCCTCAAGTCCGATTTCTGGGACCACCGCGCGCGCTTCAACCTCGCCGGCTACATCATGGATCGCAAGAACAGCCAGGTCGACATCAGCTCGATCCAGCCGTTCAACGGGTCGAACTTCAACAACCTCGTGACGATCAATGCCCCCGGCATCACCAAGATCCGCGGGATCGAGGCGGACCTGACGCTCAACCCGGTGCAGGGCCTGCAACTGGGCGCCTCCTACGCCTATACCTACACCCGCATCCCGCCGGTGCTGATCACCGCGACCGCCGGCGGCACGACCAGCAGCGTGCTCCAGAACTTCTACATCGTCTTCACCCCCCGCAACGCGGCGAGCGGCACGGTCGACTATCAGGTGCCGGTCGGCGAGGGCGACACCAAGCTGCGCGTCCACTTCGACGGCAATTACGCGCAGTCGACGCAGTCGTTCGATCAGTTCGCGATCCACAACGGTGCCTCGCTGATCTTCAACGGCCGCATCGCGCTGACCGACATCCGCGTCGGCAGCGGCCAGTCGGTCGAGCTGGCGCTGTGGGGCCGCAACCTGTTCGACGAACAGTATGTCTATCGCCGCGATCCGTCGAACAGCCTGCCCGGCGCGCCGACCACCAGCACGACGACCGGCAACATCGGCAACGTGCTCGGCGACTACGGCAACTTCAATGCGCCGCGCACCTACGGCCTAGAGGCGCTCGTCCGCTTCTGATCGGGGAAGGCGAGCCTGAGCACCAGCCCGGGCTCGCCATCCTCCAGTACCAGCGTTCCGCCATGTAGCCGCATCACGGCGGCGATCAGCGGCAGCCCGAGGCCGTGCCCCGCGCGATGGCGGCTCGCCTCGAGCCGGCCGAAGCGGCGCAACGCCGTCGTCCGGTCCTCTGCCGGGATACCCGGGCCATCGTCGGCGATGACGATCTCGATCAGACCGCCGCGGGCGGTCGCGGCCAACGTGACGGTGCTGCCGGCCGGCGTGTGACGAAGCGCGTTGTCGATCCCGTTGACCACCGCCTGCTCGATCAGCCGGGCATCGCCGAACAGCGGCAGCTGCCCTTCCGGACGCCAGACCAACGTGCGGCCGCCGTCCTCGGCGACGGGCGCCATCGCCTCGACGACATCGGCGAGCAACGCGGCACCATCGACGGGCGCGAACCCCGCGGTGCGCCGCCCCGCCTCCACCTCGGCGATGCGCAGCATGGCGGCGAACATCGCGAGCAGGTCGTCGCAATCGGCAACCGCCGCGTCGAGCGCCGCCGCCTGCCCAGGATCACCGGCCCCCGCGGCGAGCGTCGTCAGCCGCCCGCGCAGCCGCGCGAGCGGGGTGCGCAGATCGTGCGCGACGTCGCTGGACACGTTGCGCAACCCGTCCATCAGCTCGTCGATGCGGTCGAGCATGCGGTTGAAGGCGAGCGCCTGCCGATCGAACTCGTCCGCCGATCCCGTTACCGCCACCCGCCGCTGCATGTCGCCGCCGATGATCGCTTCCACCGTCGCGCGCGTCTCGGCGAAACGGCGGGCGATCGTCACGGCGAAGACGATGAGGCCGCCGATCACCACCACCACGATCGAGCCGAACCCGAGCAGGTAGATGCGCAGGCGTTCGGCACGATAACCGTCGAACGGCTCGGTTTCGGCGATCGTCGTCAGGCGTAGCCCCGGACCGATCGGGCGGGTGAAGGCGCGGCCGGCGGACAGGCCGAGAATGCGGTCGCGGCTGCGCAGGGTGACGTAGCCGAGCGGCAGCCGGCGCGCGATCGCGACGTTGCCGCCGAGCCGCCGACCCCGCGCGTCGGTCAGCAAGAAGCCGATGTCGCCCGTGTCGCGCCGTGCCGCCAGCGCCGCGATCCGGGCCAGCACCACCCGCGCCGGGGTCGCGGCGTCGCCGAGGACCGCGCTGACATTCTCGATCCGCCGGTCGACGAGCCGTTCGATCGTACCCAGCGTGACGCTGTAGATGGCGACGCCGGTCCCCGCGGTGGCGACGAGGAAGGTGCCGAGGAACCCGATCGTCAGCGCCTTGAGGCCCGGCCGCCTCATCCCCGCAGCATATAGCCGACGCCGCGCATCGTGCGGATCGGATCGTCGCCGCCACCTTCGACCAGCTTGAGGCGCAGACGGCGGATGTGGACGTCGACGATGTTCGTATCGGGCATGAAGTCGTATCCCCACACCCGCTCGATCAGCATCGCGCGGGTCAGCACCGTGTCGGCATGGCGGACGAGCTCCACCAGCAGCTTGAGTTCAAGCTTGCCGAGGTCGATCGGCTTGCCCGCGCGCCAGGCACGGAAGGTGGTCGGGCTGACCGTGATGTCGCCCGCCTTCAGCGTGTCCATCCCCGCGCCGGTCCATTTCCGCCCGCGCAGGATCGCGGTCAGCCGCGCATGCAGCTCGACCGCCGGCACCGGCTTGACGACGTAATCGTCCGCGCCCGCCTCCAGCCCCTCGACCTTGTCGTGCGACGAGGACAGGGCGGTCAGCATGATCACCGGCAGCGTCATGCCGCCGTCGCGCAGCGTCTGCAGCGTCGACATGCCGTCGAGCCGCGGCATCATCCGGTCGAGAATGACCGCATCGAACGCGCCGTCGCGCACTGCCGCCATCGCCGCGCGGCCGTCGCCGGCCACCTGGGTGTCGTAGCCGATCGCGCGCAACTCCCCCGCCAGCGTCTCGGCATAGGCGGCATCGTCTTCGACGAGGAGGAGGCTGAGGGGCATCGCACGGTCCATTCGCGGTCGGTCCGGCCCTAACGCTGCGTCCCTGCCCCGCCGTCAAGCGGTTTTGTACCGGCCGCGCCGAGGGTCAGGCGCGCGCGCAAGCCGCGTCCGCCCGGCCCGGCATCGAGCCGCAGTGCCCCGCCATGCGCCGCGGCGACGCGCGCCACGATCGACAGGCCGAGGCCCGACCCCTCAGCCGGCGTGCCGCCGCGCCAGAAGCGATCCGCCATCCGGGCAAGCTGGTCCGGCGCGATCGGCGGACCGTCGTCGTCGACGCTCGCGTCCGCACCCGGCCCGACGGTGACGACGATCCGCGTGCCGGGCGGGGTATGGCGCAGCGCGTTGTCGATCAGGTTCTGGAGCGCGAGCGCGATGGCGCCCGCATATCCCGGAAACGGCGTCGGGCCGGCGTCGTGGAGCGCGATGCGGTGACCATGGGCGAGCACCGCGGGCGCCCGGTCGGCCACCACGGCTTCCGCCACCGTGCGCAGGTCGACCGGCGCACGCGCCTCTTCCATCGGCCGTTCGAGATCGGCGAGGCCGAGCAGTTGCTCGATGACCCGCGCCGCCCGGTCCACTTCCGCGAGCAACGCGCGACGCGAGTCGGCATCGCCGACGGCATCCAAACGGAGCCGGATCACCGCGAGTGGCGTCCGCAACTCGTGCGCGACGTCCGCGGCGAAGGCGGCCTGGGCGGCGAAGCTCTGCTCGAGCCGGTCGAGCGCGGCGTTGGTCGCGGCGGCGAGCGGCTCGACCTCCGCCGGTAGCGTCCCCTTCGGCAGCCGCCGGTCGAGCGTGCGCGGCCCGATCGCCGCGGCGATCCCCGCAGCCGCGGCCATCCGGCGGGTCAGACGCCGGGTCAGCCAGAAGCCGGCAAGCGGGATCAGCAGCGTCAGCGGCAGCACCAGCAGCGCGAAGCGCTTGAGGAAGGTGCGGACGATATCGTCGGCCACCACCTCCGGCGCGGCATCGTCCTGCGACACGATTACCCAACGCCCGCCCGCCGCGGGCCAGCTGACCGCGGCGAGCGGCCCCTTGCGGACGATCCGCGGCTGTGCCGCGAGCGGCACCGCCGCGATCATCGTCGGTCGCGGCGGGCCGCGTTCCGCGAGCACGGTGCGGCGGTCGTCCACCACGTCGAGCGTCAGCCCGCCCGCGATCACGTCGACGGAAGCGACCGCTCGCGCCGGTTCGGCTGCCGGCAGCGCGATCGCCACCGCTTGCGCCTGCCGCTTCAGGACCTCGCGCTGGTATTGATGCGCGACCCGGTGCAGCAGCACCGCGACGCCGAAGGGCAACGTCGCCGCCGCCACCAGCGCGACCAGCCCATGCAGCAGTGCGAATTGCCCGATCAGCGACCGCGGGCCGCCGATCCTCATGCCGCGCTGCGCAGCAGGTAGCCGACGCCGCGGACGGTATCGATGCGCGCGCCCGTCGCCGCCTCGTCCAGCCGCTTGCGCAGGCGGTGGACATAGACCTCCACCGCATTCGAGCCGAGATCGCCGCCCGCCCCGAACAACTGGTCCTCGACGACGCGCTTCGGCACGACGTTGCCGGCGCGGCGGAGCAGCAGTTCGAGCAGCTCCGTTTCGCGCGCCGACAGCGTCAGCAACCGGTCGCCGACCCGCGCGACGCGGCTTTCGACATCGAAGATCAGCCGCGCGCAGCTCAGCGATACGCCCAGATACCCGCCCTGCCGCCGCAGCACCGCCAGGATGCGCGCATGGAGTTCGTCGGGATCGAAGGGTTTGACGATGTAGTCGTCGGCGCCGCCATGCAGACCGCGGATGCGCGCATCCACGCTGCCGCGCGCGGTGAGCACCAGCACCGGCCGCGTGTTGCCGCCCGCGCGCAGGCGGCGCAGCAGCGCCAGCCCGTCGTCGTCGGGCAGCCCCAGGTCGAGCAGGATCGCGGCATGGTCGACCGCCGACAGATAGGCCTCCGCCTCCTCGGCACTTGCGGCATGGTCGACGGTCAGCCCGCGCTGGCGAAGCGCGTCGACGAGTGCACCGGCGAGCGCCGCATCGTCCTCGATCAGCAGAATCCGCAAAAACCCTCCCGCAGCGCAGCATCCGTCAGCCAGCTGTAAGCCAGCGCACCTATCGGCTCCAAGCTTCATCGCACGCAGGGCCGACCATGCACGCCACCGACGAACACGTACCGCTTGCTCCCGCGACGACGCTGACCCGCTCCGCGCAATGGCGCTGGCTGGGGATCGCCGCCGCCGTGCTGGCCGGCATCGCCCTGCTCGTCGTGCTGGTCGGGCGCCTGACGCACCATGACGAAGCGCCGCCGCCCGCCTCCCCGCCCGGCACCTTCCGGCCGACGCCGGCCCAGCTCGCCGGGTTGCAGACGATGCGGGTCGGCATGGCGGCGTCGGGCGATCGCACGCTCGCGAGCGGTGCGATCACCGTCGACGGCGATCACAGCACGCCGGTGGTGATGCCCTATGCCGGGCAGGTCGTGCGGGTGATGGTGGATGCCGGCCAGCGCGTCAGCCGCGGCCAGCCGCTGCTGCTGGTGCGCACGAGCGATTTCGTCGATGCGCGCAGCACGTTGTTCGCCTCGCGTGCCGCCTATCAGAACGCTCAGGCACAGCTCGCCACCGCGCAACGCACCGCCGAGCGGCAGAAGCAGATCTACGAGACCGCGGGCGGCGCGCTGAAGGACTATCAGCAGGCGCAGGCGGATCTCGCCGCGGCGCAGGCGTCCGCGCGCACCTCTGCCGCGGCGCTGGGCGCGGCGCGCGACAAGCTCGCGGTGCTCGGCAAGTCGCCCGCCGAGATCGGCCGGCTGGAGGGCGTCGGCGAGGTCGCGGGGATTCACGACGTGACGACGCTGCACGCGCCGATCGGCGGCCTCATCGCCTCGCGCGACGTCTCGCCGGGCCAGTATCTCAGCCAGGGCGGCGACAAGCCGGTGATGACGATCACCGATCCCTCGCGCGTCTGGCTGGTGGCGCAGGTCGCCGAAAGCGACGCCGCCGCGATCCACGTCGGCGATACGGCGACGGTGACCACGCCGGCGCTTCCGGGCCGGACGTTCAGCGCACGCATCGACCTCGTCGGCGCCGCGCTCGATCCGCAGACGCACCGCTTGCCGGTGCGCGCGGCGATCGCCAATCCCGATGGCGCGCTGAAGCCGCAGATGTTCGCGAGCTTCGCGATCCGCAAGGCCGACGCACCCAGCGCGATCCGCGTGCCCGCCGCAGCGGTGATCCACGAGGGCGACGACGCGCGTGTCTGGGTGGTGCGGCCCGGCGGCCTGCTCGTCTCGCGCGCCGTCGTCGCCGGCGACGCGCAGGACGGCGAGGTCGCGATCCTCAAGGGCCTAGAGCCCGGCGAGCGCATCGTCACCGCCGGCGCGCTGTTCGTCAACGAAGCGGGGATCGGCGAATGAACCGGATCGTCGCCTTCGCGCTCCGCCAGCGACTGCTGATCGTCGGCGTCTTCGCCGCGATGCTGCTCGCCGGCGTGATCGGCTTCGCCAACCTCAACATCGAGGCGTATCCTGACCCCGTCCCGCCGATGGTCGAGGTCATCACCCAGACGCAGGGGCTGTCGGCGGAGGAGATGGAGCGCAACGTCACCATCCCGATCGAGGTCGGCATGGCGGGCATCCCGCACCTGACCGCGATCCGTGCGATCAGCCTGTTCGGCCTGTCCGACATCAAGATCCAGTTCAGCTACGATCTCACCAACGACCAGGCCAAGCAGCAGGTCATCAACCGCCTGTCGCAGCTGCCGCCGCTCGCCGGCGGCGCCCAGCCGACGCTGTCGCCGACGAGCCCCGTGGGCGAGATCTACCGCTACAAGATCGTCGCGCCCAAGGGCTATTCGGTCATGGACCTCAAGACGTTGCAGGACTGGGTGCTGCAACGCCGCTTCAAGCGCATTCCGGGCGTGATCGACGTCACCGGCTGGGGCGGCAAGCTGCGCGCCTATGACGTGGTGATCGACAACGACCGGCTCGCCGCGCACAACGTCACCGTCAGCCAGGTGCTGTCGGCGATCGCCAAGAGCGACGGCAACGTCGGCGGCCAGACGATCAACTTCGGTGC
>JBKBTU010000004.1:14100-31975 GCA_046290715.1 Sphingomonas sp.
TTCGCGGCGTCGGCCTGATCCAGTCGGTGGCCGGGATCGAGAACGTGCTGGTCGGCACGGGCGGCGGCCAGCCGGTGCTGGTCAAGGACGTCGCGTGCGTCACCATCGGCAACACGCCGCGTCTCGGCATCGCCGGCTACAACGACGAGGACGACATCGTGCAGGGCATCGTGCTGATGCAGCGCGGCGCGCAGTCGATGCCGACGATCAAGGCGGTGCAGAAGGAGGTCGCGGACATCAATGCCTCCGGCGTGCTGCCGCCCGGCGTCCAGCTCCAGCGCATCTACGACCGGTCGGATCTCATCAACCTCACCATCCACACCGTGCTCGAGAACATGGTGGTCGGCATCCTCCTGATCTTCGCGCTGCAATGGCTGTTCCTGGGCAACCTCAGGAGCGCGATCATCGTCGCCGCGACCATCCCCTTCGCGCTCGCCTTCGCGATCCTGATCCTGGTGCTGCAGGGCGAAAGCGCCAACCTGCTCTCGGTCGGCGCGCTCGATTTCGGCCTCGTCGTCGATGCCAGCGTCATCATGGTCGAGAACATCTTCCGCCACATGGTCGAGCGCTCGACCCATGTCGAAAGCGGGCGCGGGCATTACACGATCGCCAATCGCTTCTCGGCGGTGCTCGGCGCCTCGTCGGAGGTCAGCCGTGGCATCTTCTTCGCCGCGGCGATCATCATCGCGAGCTTCCTGCCATTGTTCACGCTGACCGGCGTCGAGGGCCATATCTTCGGGCCAATGGCCAAGACCTATGCCTATGCGATCACCGGCGGCCTCATCGCGACCTTCACCGTCGCGCCGGTGCTGGCGACCCTGCTGCTCCCGGACAAGCTGTCGGAGGTCGAGACCTGGATCGTCGGCCGGCTGCGCCGCGTCTACGAACCCGCCGCGGCGTTTGCGCTCGCCAACCGGGTGCTGGCGATCGGCGGAGCCGCGCTGATGCTGCTGCTCGCGGTCGTCGGGGTGCGCTCGCTCGGGATCGAATTCCTGCCGCATCTCGAAGAAGGCAACATGTACATCCGCGCGACCATGCCGGGTTCGATCAGCCTCGAGGCGGGCGATCCCGTCGTGAACGGCGTTCGCCGCATCATCTCGCGCTACCCCGAGGTGACCGCCGTCCTTTCGGCGCACGGCCGGCCCGACGACGGCACCGACGCCACCGGCTTCTTCAACGCCGAATTCTTCGTGCCGCTCAAGCCCGCCGACGAATGGCCGAGCGGGGTCACCAAGGAAAAGCTGATCGACGAACTCTCGAAGAAGCTGACCGCGAAATATCCCGGCGTCGACTTCTCCTTCTCGCAGATCATCGAGGACAATGTCGAGGAGGCGGCGTCGGGCGTGAAGGGCGCCAATTCGATCAAGCTGTTCGGGCCGGACCTCGCGACGCTCGAAAAATACGCCAACCAGATCAAGGATCAGATGAGCAAGGTCCGCGGCATCGAGGATCTCGGCGTCTTCCAGTCGCTCGGTCAGCCGACGGTGCGCGTCGACGTCGATCGTGCCCGGGCGGCGCGCTATGGCCTCACCCCCGACGACGTCAACCAGACGGTCGCCGCGGCGATCGGCGGCAGCTCCAGCGCCGAACTGTACGAGGCCGGGACCGATCGCCACTTCCCGATCGTCGTGCGGCTGAAGCCCGAACAGCGCGATTCGCTGGAGGCGATCCGCCGCATCACCGTCGGCGCACCTGCGACCGACGGCAGCGGCGGCACGATCCAGGTGCCGCTGTCGGAGGTCGCCAACGTCCAGCTCACCAGCGGTGCCTCGTTCATCTATCGCGAGCATCAGGAGCGCTACATCCCGATCAAATTCTCGGTGCGCGGCCGCGACCTCGGCGGCGCGGTCGACGAGGCCCGCGCCCGGATCACGCGCAACGTCCATCTGCCCGCGGGCTATCATCTCGAATGGGCGGGCGAGCTCGACAACCTCAACAACGCGATCGCACGGCTGGAGATCGTCGTGCCGATCAGCCTGCTGCTGATGCTGCTGCTGCTCTACGCCAATTTCGGCTCGATCCGCGACAGCCTGCTCGCCTTTGCGGCGATCCCTATGGCGGTGGTCGGCGGCGTGCTGGCGCTGGCCTTGACCGGCACCGCGTTCAGCATCTCGGCCGCCATCGGCTTCGTCGCGCTGTTCGGCATCGCGGTGATGGACGGGATCCTGGTGGTGACGACCTATAACAACGCAGTGGACGAAGGCATCGACCGCGCCGGGGCGCTCGCCACCACGGTGCGCCACAGCCTGCGGCCGGTGGTGATGACCTGCCTCGTCGCGGCGATCGGCCTGCTGCCCGCGGCGCTGTCGCACGGCATCGGCAGCCAGGTGCAGAAGCCGCTCGCGCTGGTCGTGGTCGGCGGCATGGCGCTCGCGCCGGTGCTCATCCTGCTCGTGCTGCCGGTGCTGATCGACCGCTTCTCGCGGCGGGTGCCGCCCGAGGATCGCGGCGCGCACGGCCGCGACGTCGGGCACCACGCGCCACCGGCGTCCGGCGGGGAGGCCGTGGCATGACCCGCGCGCTCGTCCTGTTGCTCGCCGGGGCCGTCACCGCCTGCGCCGCCGGTCCGCACGATCTCGATCCCCATGCGGCGCTGCCGCCGGCCGCGACACCGGCGACGATCGCGCCGGCCTCGGGCTCCGCGCAGACGTTCGCCGCCACCCCCGCACCGGCGGATTGGTGGACCGCCTTCGCCAACCCGCAGCTCGACGCGCTGGTCGCCGAGGCGCTGGCGCACAACAGCGACGTCGCGGTCGCCGACGCCTCGCTGCGTCAGGCCCGCGAACTCGCCGGCAGTGCGTCCGGTGCGCTGCTGCCGCAGGCGGACGCCGGCTATCAGGTCGAGCGGACGCGGATCTCGAATGCCCTGTCCCCCGCCGTCGCGGACCAGAACCAGCAGCTCTACACGCTCCACACCGCGCAGGTGAACGTCAGCTATCCGCTCGACGTGTTCGGCGGCACGCGCTCGCGCATCCGCTCGGCCCGCGCGGCCGCTGAGGTGCAGCGTCACCGGCTCGACGCCGCGCGCACCAGCGTCGTCGCCAACCTCGTCCAGGCGGTCATCCAGCGCGCCGCACTCGCCGACCAGATCGCCGCCGCGCAGGTCAGCGTCACGGTCAACCGCGACATCCTCGCCAGCCTCGGCCGCCGCCAGCAATTGGGTGCGGTCGGCGCCGCCGACGTCGCGACGCAGCAGACCGCACTGGCGACCGCCGAAGGGGCGCTGCCGCCGCTCCTCCGCCAGGAGGCGCACCAGCGGGTGGTGATCGCGACGCTTCTGGGCCGGCCCGCCGGGGCAGCGCTGCCGCCGCTTCCCTCGCTCGCCGCGCTGACGCTGCCGGCGCAGCTACCGGCCGCCCTCCCCTCCGACCTCGTCGCGCGGCGACCCGACGTGCAAGCGGCACGCGCGCAGCTCGAGGGCGCCGGCGCCGACGTACGCACCGCGATCGCCGCCCGCCTGCCCGCGATCACGCTCACCGCCAATGCCGGCGGCACCGCGGAGCGGTTCGGCGACATGTTCAAGAGCGGCAATCCGTTCTGGACGCTGATCGGCGGGATCACGCAGCCGCTGTTCCACGCCGGTCAGCTGCGCCATCAGCAGCGCGCCGCAGAGGCCGCGCTGGACGGCGCCAAGGCGCAATATCGCGCCGCCGTGCTGACCGCGTTCGGCGACGTCTCGGACGCGCTGACCGGCCTTGCGACCGATGCGGAGGCGCTCGACGCCGCGACCCGCGCCAGCGACGCCGCCGCACGCGCGCTCACCTTCGCCCGCCGTCAGCTCGCGCTCGGCGACGTGGGGACGCTCGCGTTGCTCAACGCCACCGCCGCCGACGCTCAGGCGCGGTCGCAACTGGTGCAGGCGCGCTCGGCGCGGCTCACGGATACCGTGGCGCTGTTCCAGGCGAGCGGCGGGCCGGTGGCGACCCCGGCCGTCCGCTGATCGACAATGGTCCCGCAGCCCCCGTCGCTATGCCGCCGCTATGCGAATGCCCGGAATCGCTCTCGCATTGCTACGCCGCGGCGGATAGCTGGGCTGCCGCAACGGGGATTGTGGCATGGCGAAATGGCATCGGTCGCGGCGTGCTGATCTAAGTCTGCGCGCGCTGGGCGTTCTTCTCTGCGGGCTGAGCTATGCCGCGTTCGCGCGGCTGGCCGCCTTGCATATCCTTGCCCACAGCGCCGGGTTGGCGGCCTATGCTCTGGCCACCGCGGGCTTCATCACGGCGAGCAGCGGCACCGCGTTGGCGCTGCTCGGCCGCCATCTGTTCGACGAGATTCAGGTGAGCGCCCGCTGGCGCCGCGATCCGCCGGCCGCCACGAACGCTCCGCCCCCCGGAGGCGTGACAGGCGCTCTCGGCGAGCCTTGTCGTCTTGTATCGGAAGTGGTGCCCCTGGCCGGACTCGAACCAGCATGCCTTGCGGCGTTCGATTTTGAGTCGAATGCGTCTACCAATTTCGCCACAGGGGCAGCGATGACCGGCCGGTAACGGCTAAGCCGCGGCTCTGCAAGCGCGGAAGCGGGTCGCGGAGTGGCGAAACGCCGCCTGTCGGGCGGGATTAATCCATGTCGTTGCGTGCCCGGAACGGCGGGTGTCCGATAGCCGCGTTCAAGCAGGGCGGCACGTGGGACCATGGTCGTAGAGGAAGAGGCGCTGCGCGATCGGCTGGCACAGGCGCTGGAGGAGGCCGACCGCTGTGAGGATACGCTGATCGCGGCGCTGCTTAGCCAATGCCTCGCCCTGCTCGACGACCGCGCCGCGCGGGTCCACTGACGGGCGCCTTCAGCTCGTCGGATGACGTCGCCGATAGCTGAGCGCCTCGGCAACATGGACGCGGGTGACGCCCTCGCTCCCGGCGAGGTCGGCGATCGTCCGCGCGACACGCAGCACGCGCGTGTAGCCGCGCGCCGACATCCGCATCGCCTCGGCCGCCTGGGCGAGCAGCCGGCGCCCCGCCTCGTCCGGCGTCGCGACCGCATCGAGCAACGCGCCGTCCGCCTCCGCATTGGTCCGGGCCGCCGCCTCGGCATAGCGCGCCGACTGCACCGCCCGCGCGGCGGCGACGCGCGCAGCGACCTTCGTCGATCCCTCCGCAGGCGGCGGCAGCACGAGGTCCGCGACGCTCACCGCGGCGACCTCGACATGCAGGTCGATCCGGTCGAGCAGCGGCCCCGACACCTTGGCCTGGTAATCCGCGGCACAGCGCGGCGCGCGCGCGCAGGCGAGGCTGGCATCGCCGAGGTGGCCGCAGCGGCACGGGTTCATCGCCGCGATCAGCTGCACCCGCGCCGGAAAGGTGACGTGCGCGTTCGCCCGCGCGACGCTGACCGTACCCGTCTCGAGCGGCTGGCGTAGCGAATCGAGCACCGCGCGCTGGAATTCGGGCAGCTCGTCGAGGAACAGCACACCTAGGTGCGCCAGGCTGACCTCACCCGGCTTCACCCGCAGGCCGCCGCCGGTCAGCGCCGCCATCGACGCGCTGTGATGCGGGCTGCGGAACGGCCGGTTGCGCGTCAGCCGCCCGCCCGCCAGCGTCCCC
Source organism: Sphingomonas sp. (assembly GCA_046290715.1). GTDB lineage: Bacteria > Pseudomonadota > Alphaproteobacteria > Sphingomonadales > Sphingomonadaceae > Sphingomonas. The sequence continues at coordinate 19,639 of JBKBTU010000004.1, forward strand.
GCGACCGACTGCACCATCGACACCTCGAGCGCTTCGGCGGCGTCGAGCGGCGGCAGGATGCCGGGCAGGCACGACGCCATCAGCGACTTGCCCGCACCGGGAGGGCCGACCATCAGCAAATTGTGCCCGCCCGCCGCCGCGATCTCCAGCGCGCGCTTGGCGACCTCCTGCCCCTTGACCTGGCGCAGGTCCGGGCCGTGCGCCGCCGCCTCGACCTCCCCGGGGCGCGGGGCGGAGAGCAGGCCATGGCCCTTGAAATGGTTGATGAGCGCGAGGAGATCGGGCGCCGCGAGCACCTCGACCGATCCCGCCCAGGCGGCCTCCGCCCCTTGCGCGGCGGGGCAGACCAGCCCCCTGCCCTCCGCCGCGGCATGCAGCGCGGCGAGCAGCACGCCGGGCGAGGACGCGATCCGTCCGTCAAGCCCGAGCTCGCCGACCACGGCATAGTCGGCCAGCGCCTCGACATCGATCACCCCCATCGCCCCGAGCAGCGCCAGCGCGATCGGCAGGTCGAAGTGCGATCCCTCCTTGGGCAGGTCGGCGGGCGACAGGTTGACGACGATGCGCTTGGGCGGCAGCGCCAGGCCGAGCGCGGAGATGGCACTCCGCACGCGCTCGCGGCTTTCCCCCACCGCCTTGTCCCCCAGGCCGACGACGTTGAACGCCGGCACGCCCGGGATGAGCTGCACCTGCACCTCGACCCCGCGCGCTTCCAGCCCGAGATACGCCACCGTCTGGACGACCGCCGCCATGCCATTCCCCCGTCACCTCGCGTCATAGCGGGTTTCGCGGACGGCGAAACGGACCGAAACGAACTTTTCTTGGGTGACTTGCACCGACAACACACCGCCACCATCTGGCTCGCCATGAGCGCGCTCGCGTTGACTTCCCCCGCCCATGCCGGTAAGCGCGCCCCAGCAAGGCCGTCCTGCGTGGCGGCCGTTTTCTATTCAGACGATCAGGGAATGAATCATGAAGCGGACCTTTCAGCCGAGCAATCTGGTGCGTGCGCGTCGCCACGGCTTCCGCTCGCGGATGGCTACGGTGGGAGGTCGCGCGGTGATCCGCGCCCGTCGTGCGCGCGGCCGCAAGAAGCTGTCGGCGTAACCGACGTGACGGATGCCGGCGCGCCCGGCATCCCCACCCCCGTCGGCGGAGCCGACATCCAGACCCCCGTCGGCGGGGCCAACATCCAGACGATGACGCAGCGCCGCGACTTCCTTGCGGCGAATGCGGGGCGTCGCGCACCGATGCCGGGATTCGTCCTGCTGGTGCGCGATCGCGCGGACGGCGACCCGACGATGCGCGTCGGCTTCACCGTCACCAAGAAGATCGGCAACGCCATCGTCCGGAACCGCATGAAACGGCGCTTCCGGGCGCTGGCGCGCGAGCTGTTGCCGGCGGGCGGCATCCGCGGCGCCGACCATGTGCTGATCGGCCGCGACGGCGGCATCGAACGCGACCATGCCGCGCTGAAGAGCGAGTTCGGCAAGGCGCTGGCGAAGATCGCGCGCGGCGAGGATTCGCCCGCCCGCCCCCGCAAGCCGAAGGCCAGGCCGGCGCGATGATCGCGCGCCTGCTCATCCTGCTGGTGCGGGGCTGGCAATGGGGTCCGTCGGCGGTGATGCCGCCGACCTGCCGCTACCAGCCGTCGTGTTCGGCCTATGCAATCACCGCCATTCGCCGCTATGGCGCGGCCAAAGGGGGCTGGCTGGCGGCGAAGCGGATTGCGCGCTGCCATCCCTGGGGCGGGTACGGACCCGATCCCGTCCCTTGAGCTGATACGGGGCCAAGACCTTGAACAAAGAACGTCAGAATTTCGTCCTGTTCGCGGTGATCGCGGCGGTGATCCTGTTCGCCTGGCCGCTGATCCAGGGCAAGTTCTTCCCCGTCGCCAATCCGCCGGTGACCAAGATCGTCAACGGCAAGTCGCAGCCTATCCAGACCCGCAACACCGCCGATCCGACCGCGGACAATCCCACCGCGATCCGCAACCGGCAGGTCGTGCTCGGCGAAACGCCGCGGGTGCGCATCCAGACGCCGACGCTGCAGGGCTCGATCAACCTCAAGGGCGCGCGCATCGACGACCTCGTGCTGGTCAAGTACAAGGAGACGATCGCCAAGGACTCACCGCCGATCCGGCTGCTGTCGCCGGCCGGCGCGCCCGACGCCTATTTCGCAGGCTTCGGCTGGCGTGACGACGGCCTGAAGCCGCCCGCCGCGGACGCGGTGTGGACCGCCTCGTCGCCGCTGCTCGCGCCCGGCCGCCCGGTGACGCTGACCGCCGCCAACGCGACCGGCCAGCGCTTCGCGATCGAACTGTCGGTCGACGACCAATATATGTTCACCGTCCGTCAGACCGTCCAGAACGCCGGCGGCGCGCCGGTGCCGGTTGCGCCTTATGGCTACGTCAACCGGATCGGCGTCTCGAAGGATCCCGGCACCTGGCAGATCCACACCGGCCCGATGTCCGTCCACAACGGCGGCGCCGATTACGGGGTCAAGTTCAAGGACCTCGATAAGGCGGGCGAGAAGTTCACGACGACTGGCGGCTGGCTCGGCTTCACCGACAAATACTGGCTGACCGCGCTCGTCCCCGATCAGCAGGCGCAGTTCGACGGTCAGTTCCGTGCCGGTGCCAACACCGCCTATCAGGCGGATTACGCCTTCGCGCCCAAGCTCCTCCCCCCCGGTCGCGCGCTGACGCAGACCAGCCGTTTCTTCGCGGGTGCCAAGGAGGTGAAGGCGCTCCAGCATTACGAGAACGACGCGGGCGTCGCCAAGCTCGACAAGGCGATCGACTGGGGCTGGTTCGAGATCGTCGAAAAGCCGATCTTCACCTATCTCGACTGGCTGTTCCGCATGGTCGGCAACTTCGGCGTCGCGATCATCCTGCTGACGCTGACGATCCGCGGCCTGATGTTCCCGATCGCGCAGCGCCAGTTCGCCAGCATGGCGAAGACGCGCGCGATCCAGCCGAAGATGAAGGCGATCCAGGAGCGCTACAAGGACGACAAGCCGCGCATGCAGCAGGAGGTGATGCAGCTCTACAAGACGGAGAAGGTCAATCCCGTCGCCGGCTGCCTGCCCACCCTGATCCAGATCCCGATCTTCTACGCGCTCTACAAGGTGCTGATGCTGACGATCGAGATGCGGCACCAGCCGTTCGTCGCCTGGATCAAGGACCTGTCCGCGCCCGATCCGCTGACGCCGCTCAACCTGTTCGGCTTCCTGCACTTCACGCCGCCGCACATGATCGCGATCGGCGTCGTGCCGATCATCCTCGGCATCTCGATGTACTTCCAGTTCAAGATGAACCCCGCGCCGATGGACGACACCCAGAAGCAGGTGTTCGCGGTCATCCCCTGGGTGCTGATGTTCGTGATGGCGAGCTACCCGGTCGGCCTGCAGGTCTACTGGATCGCCTCCAACTTCCTCGCGATCCTCCAGCAGCGCGTGCTCTACGCGCGGCACCCGGACCTCAAGACGGCGCCGGCGAAGTGAGCGAGACCGACGCCGAGCGCGAGGACGGCCTCACGCCCGAGCTGATCGAGGCGGCGCGCAAGATGTTCGCCGGCCCGGTCGGCTTCCTCAAGTCGGCGCCCAGCCTCGAGCATCTGCCCGCTCCGGTGGTGCCGGAGGTCGCGTTCGCCGGCCGCTCCAACGTCGGCAAGTCGTCGCTGCTCAACGCGCTGACCGGGCGCAACGGCCTCGCCCGCACGTCGAACACGCCGGGGCGGACGCAGGAACTCAACTTCTTCGACGTCGGATCGCCGCTCGCCTTCCGCCTCGTCGACATGCCGGGCTACGGCTTCGCCAAGGCGCCCAAGGACGTCGTCAAGAAGTGGCGCTTCCTCGTCAACGACTTCTTGCGCGGCCGCGACACGCTGAAGCGCGCGCTGGTGCTGATCGATTCGCGCCACGGCATCAAGGACGTCGACCGCGAGATCCTGGAGATGCTCGACAAGGCGGCGGTCAGCTACCGCCTGGTGCTCACCAAGGCGGACAAGGTCAAGGCGACCGACCTCGCCGCGGTGACGCAGGCCACCGCCGACGAAGCGCGCAAGCGCCCGGCGGCACACCCCGACATCCTCGCGACCTCGAGCGAGGGCGGCATGGGCATCGCCGAACTCCGCGCCGCGGTGCTGGAAGCGGTCGGCTAAGGGTCCCGCGCTCACCCTCACCCTTCGCCGCCTTCGGCGTCTTTTCTCTCTCCCGACGGGAGAGGGAGGGAGCGCCGCAGGCACGGAAGGGTGAGGGTGAGCGCGACGAACCTAGACCTCCCCTCCCCGCGCCGCTAACCCGAACCCCATGAAACTCATCATCGGCAACAAGGCCTATTCCAGCTGGTCCTTGCGTGGCTGGCTCGCGGCCAAGCAATCGGGCCTCCCCTTCGAGGAAGTCGTGGTGCCGCTCTACGACGCCGAATGGGATCGCCGTCGCGAGGGCGCGGAGTTCGCGCCGTCGTCGGGCAAGGTGCCGATCCTGTGGGACGGCGAGGCGGTGGTGTGGGACAGCCTCGCGATCGTCGACTATCTCGCCGACAAGGTCGGCCGCGACCGTTTCTGGCCGGTGGACGAGGCGCCGCGCGCGATGGCGCGATCGATGGCGGCGGAGATGCATTCGAGCTTCACCGCGCTGCGCCGCAAGCACCCGATGAACATCCGCCAGCAGTTCCCGCAGAAGCGGCCCGACGACGACGTGCTCGTCGATCTCGGCCGGGTCATGGAATTGTGGGCGCAGGCACGGGCGCGCTGGGGCGGCGACGGCGCCTATCTGTTCGGCGACTTCGGCGCGGTCGACATCATGTTCGCGCCCGTCTGCACGCGCATCCTCACCTATCAGCTGCCGATCGCCCGCTTCGCCGCCGCCTATATCGACGCGGTCATCCAGCACCCCTGGATGCAGGACTGGATCGCGGGCGCGCAGGAGGAGGATTGGGTGATCCAGCAATATGAGCAGCAGCCTGCATGAGGCTCGCGGCGTGATCGACACGCTCGCCCTCGCGCAAGCCCTGCTCCGCGCCGATAGCGTCACCCCGGCACGAGGGGCCGTGTTCGACGTGCTCGAAGCGGCGCTGGCGCCGATCGGCTTCGCGATCGACCGTTTCGTCGTCGGCGAGGCGCCGGACGGCCCGGTCGAGAACATGATCGCGGTCCGCCGCGGCACCGGTCGCCATCTTGCCTTCGCCGGCCATGTCGACGTGGTGCCGCCGGGCGACGGCTGGACCGGCTCGCCCTGGTCGGGCGAGGTGCGCGGCGATTTGCTGTACGGCCGCGGCGCGGTCGACATGAAGGGCGCCGTCGCCGCCTTCGCCGCCGCCGCCTCGCGCGCCGCGGGTCCGACGCTCAGCCTGCTCATCACCGGCGACGAGGAAGGGCCTGCGACCTTCGGCACGCCGGCGCTGATCGAGCGGATGGCGGCTCACGGCATCGCCCCCGACCTGTGCCTGGTCGGCGAACCGACCTCGGTCCGCCGCCTCGGCGACACGGTGAAGATCGGCCGGCGCGGCTCGGTCAACATCTGGATCATGGTGCCGGGACGGCAGGGGCACGTCGCCTATCCGCATCTCGCCGACAATCCGGCGGGCAAGCTCGTCAAGGCGCTCGCCGCGCTCGAGGATATGGCGCTGGACGACGGCAATGCCTGGTTCCAGCCCTCGAACCTTGAGATCACCGACATCGCGATCGGCAACGCCGCACACAACGTCATCCCCGCACGCGCCGAGGCGCGGGTCAACATCCGCTTCAACGACGAGCAGCAGGGCGATGCGCTGATCGCGCGGGTCGCGGCGGCGGTGCGGGACCATGCGCCCGAGGCGGTGGTAACCGGCAAGGTCTCGGGCGAAGCGTTCCTCACCCACCCCGGCGACTTCACCGGCCTCGTCGGCGCGGCGATCGCAGCCCAGACCGGCCTGTCACCAGAATTGTCGACGTCCGGCGGCACCTCCGACGCCCGCTTCCTGTCGCGGCTGTGTCCGACGATGGAATTCGGCCTCGTCAACGCGACGATGCACCAGATCGACGAGGCGGTCGCGGTGGCGGACCTGGAAACGCTGACCGCGATCTACGCAGACGTGATCGCGCGGATCGGCTGAGGAGCGCTGCTGCGCTATCCCTCCCTCTCCCAGCGGGAGAGGGAACAGGCGCCGAAGGCGCCGCAGGGTGAGGGTGAGTGCGGAGCGGCTAAGCGCCTACCGCCCCCGCCGCAGCACGATGTAGAGCGCCCCCTGCCCCCCGTGCCGCGGATGCGCGCCGCGCACCGCCGCGATGGCATCGGCGTGGCGAGAGGCGGCGAGCCAGTCGGCGATCGCCGCGCGGATCGCACCGCGCGCGTGCGGCCGTTCGCTCTCCGGCCGCGGCGGCTTGCCGGTGACCAGCAGCAACACGCGGTCTCCCCGCGCGATCGCCCGCGCCAGCCCGTCGTCGAGCAACGCGTGCGCGGAGGACAGGGTGTGGCCATGGAGGTCGATCGAACTGTCGGGAATGACGATCCCGCGCGACAGCCGTTTGTCCCACCCCCCGTCGAGCGTGTTCTGGCGCGGCGACGCCGCCGCCGGCTTCGGCTTGGTCTGCACCACCGGCGGTGCCGCGACCGCTCGGGTCAGCGCCTTCGACGGCTTGGTGGTCTTGGCCGGTGCCGCGGCGACCGCGCGCGTGGGCGCCGTCAGCCCGCGCAGCGGCTTCACCGTCGCCATCACGCGCGCCCAAAGGTCGGCTTCGTCAGGGTTGAGCTGGCGCACCGGTCGTCCCGTAGGGATCGTAGCGGCCGGCGCCCTGCAACCGCGCCAGCGTACCGACCGGCAGCAGCAGGAAGGCGGTACCGCGCGCCGCCATCCCGCCCGCTGTCGCCTCTGCGACGGGGCCAGCACCCCAGAAGGTGTCGAAGCGGTTGCTGCCCTTGATCGCGCCGCCGGTATCCTGCGCCACCCACAAGCCGGTTGCATCCTGCCGGTCCATCGACAGGAAGACGGGCGCGCCGAGCGGCACATATTTCACGTCGACCGCCGCGCTGACGCCACCGTTGACGACATAGCCCATCGCGCCCACCGGCGGCGTATCGAGCTCGCGGAAGAAGACGAAGCTCTTGTTCTCCGCCATGATCGCGCGGCCTTCGTCCGGATGCGCGTGCAACCACGCGACGATACCCTGCATCGAGGTCTGGCCCGGCGCGAGCAGCCCCCGCGCCTTCATCAGCGCGCCGATACCGGTATAGTCGCGGCCGTTCTGCGTGTCGTAGCCGACGCGCATGATCTCGCCGTTCGGCAGCCGCAGCCGGCCGGACCCCTGGATCTGGAGGAAGAACACCGCCGCCTCGTCCGCACCCCAGGCGAGCACCGGCGCCTTGCCGCGGATCGCGCCGGCGTCGATCGCCGCGCGATCGTAATAGGGGACGAGGCTGGTTCCGTCGACGCGGCCGCGGATCTTCTTGCCCTTGAGGTCGGCGGTGAACTTGCCGAGATCGACGTCGATCAGGTCGTCGGGGCGGGCGTAGATCGGCACCTCGTAGCCGGCGCGACGGTCGCGCGAGGCGGCGATCTCGGGTTCGTAATAGCCGGTGGCGAAGGCCTTGCCGTCGCCGACCTGCACCGCCTCGAAATTGGCGACGAAGAAGGCGCGTGCGCCGCCGCGGGGGGTCGCTGCCGCCGCGGCGCAGGCCGCCTGCCAATCGGAGCCGCGGGTCAGGCCGGAGGCATCGGTGCGGCGCATCAGGCCGGGGCAGCTCGACAGGAATGCCTGACGCGCCGCCTCCGCCTGCGCCTCGTCGATCGGCAAGGCGGCAAGCGAGGGCCCCGGCACCACCCCGGCCGTCGCAGCGGTCGTCGCGCCGGGATTGGCGACGGCAGGCGCGGCGAGCAGCGGGGTCGCGCCCTGAATGCGGCCATCGAAGCCGCGACCGCTCGCGATCGCCTGCCCGCTCGGCACGGAACGGACTGGCGGACGCGGTGTGGGGCGCGACGGCGGGGCGCTTGGCTGATAGCCGCTGGAGACCGGCACGACGCGCCCGCCGCAGGCGCTGAGCGCAAGAGCCAGCGCGATGCTGGCGGTGACGCGATTACCGATCATCCGGATCCCCATCTGTCCGCCGGTCGTGGCGGCTGGTCGAGGATCGGCTGTGCCGGACCATGAGCGCGCCGACAAGCGCGAACCTGCCGAGCGACGCCGTACCCGCGGCTTAAGCCTCGTCGGTATCGGCAAGCTTCCAGTTGGGATCGTTGCTCTTGAGCGTGCGGGCGAACGTCCAGACATCGTGCGTCTCGACCGCGTCGGTCAGCGAGCCGGCGATGACCTGGCCTTCCGCGTCGCGTGTCACCGCTGCAATATCGGCATCGAAGCGGACGGTGATCCGCGCCTCGCGCCCGTCGAGCGCCGCATCGGAGATGACCGCACGCTCGATGGAGATCAAACGGTTCTCCAGCGTCTGGCCTGCCTCGTGCCGCTCCGCGATCGCCTCACCGAACGCATGCGCCACATCGGGCTGCGCGAGCTCGGCCAGCGTCTTCTCATCCCCGGCCCAAAACGCCTCCAGCGTCATGCGATACGCCGCCTGCGCGCCACCCAGGAACTGCGCGACGTCGAAACCGGGTTCACCACCGACGATCGCGCGCAGGCCGGCTTCGGCGCGCGGTTCGATGTTGCGGGTAGCCGGCTCGCGCGTCTCGGCAGTCGCATCGATGGTCCGCGGCGCGACGATGGTCGTCGCCGGGCGATCCTCCGCCGCGCGCGGCAGCGGCTGCTGTTCGTGACCGGTGCGCTTGCCGAGCACGCTGTAGAGACGCAGCGCCAGGAACGCCGCCACCATCGCGAGAAGAACTACGTAGAACACCGTGCCTCCGATCTTGACCGATACATAGGCCGAAAGGCCCGGCGATTCAAATCGCCCGCCCGTTGAAACCGCATGCCGGCACTGCTAGGCGCAGGCGCCATCGGCATCGAACGCCCCAAGCGGCGCTTCGGTCCCCGCCCCTTCCCGCTTCTCTCGAGGAAAATCTGATGGCCGACCAGGACAACGGCACCACGATCGACATGCAGCCGACGCCGAACGGCGACGACACCGCGCCGGCCGCGGGGCTGATCTCGCAATACGTTAAGGACTTGTCGTTCGAGAACCCGAACGCGCCCGCGATCTTCCAGAACCCCAATCCGCCCGCGATCGACGTACAGTTCAACATCGGCACCACGCAGGTCGGCGAAGAGGTGCACGAGGTGCTGCTGAAGATCGACGTCAAGGCGGAGGCCGAGGGCCAGACCGCCTTCATCGTCGACCTCACCTACGCCGGCCTCTTCGGCCTGCGCAACGTGCCGGAAGATGCGGTGCAGCCGTTCCTGCTCGGCGAGGCCCCGCGCCTGCTCTTCCCGTTCGCCCGCCGCGTGCTCGCCGATTGCGTGCGCGACGGCGGCTTCCCGCCGCTGCTGCTCGAGCCGATCGATTTCGGGCAGCTCTACCTCCAGCAGGCCTCGCAGAGTGGCGGCGCCTTTCAGGTCGGCGATATCGGTCACGCCTGAGGCCTGAGGCGGGGGGACGAGGCGACGTGAACCTGACCAAGGCGCTAGGCTCGGTCGGCGGGCTGACGCTCGCCAGCCGGGTGCTTGCGCTCGTCCGCGACACCTTGCAGGCGACCTATGTCGGGGCGGGGTTCGCCTCCGACGCCTTCTTCGTCGCCTTCCGCCTGCCCAACATGTTCCGCGCCCTCTTCGCCGAGGGCGCCTTCTCCGCGGCGTTCATCCCGCTGTTCAACCGCAAGGTGGCGGAGGGCGGCGGAACCCCCGCCGGGATCGACTTCGCCGAACGCGCGCTCGCCGTGCTGTTCCCGGTGCTGCTCGGCTTCACGGTTCTGATGCTGGCGGCCGCCTATCCGATCACCTGGGGCCTTTCCGGGGGGTTCGATCGTCAGCATCCCAGCCCTGAGCAATTCGCCTTCGCGGTGACGCTGTCGCGCTTCACCATCCCCTATCTGATGCTGATCAGCCTCGTCTCGCTGCTCGGCGGCATCCTCAATTCGCTGCACCGCTTCTGGGTTAACGCGGCCGCGCCGATCCTGCTCAACGTCGCGATGGTCGGGGCGCTGATCTTCTTCCACGGCGGCGATCCCTATGCGACCGCGCGGGCGCAGGCGATGTCGGTGACCGCAGGCGGCGCGCTGCAACTCGCCTGGCTATGGTGGGCGTGCCGGCGCGCCGGCGTGAGCCTCGCGCTGCGCCGCCCGCGCATCGACGATGACGTCAAGCAGATGCTGAAGCTGATCGTCCCCGCCGCGACCGGCGCCGGCGCCGCGCAGATCAACCTCGCCATCTCCACCGCGCTCGCCGGGCATCTGCTCGCCGCGGGTTCGATCTCTGCGATCTATTACGCGGACCGGCTCAACCAGCTGCCGCTCGGGTTGATCGGGATCGGACTCGGCACGATCCTGCTCCCCGTCGTCTCCCGCCTGCTGTCGGAAGGGCGCGACGCGGAAGCCATGGAGACGCAGAACCGCGGCCTCGAACTCGCGCTCTTTCTCACCCTGCCCGCCACTGCCGCGTTCGTCTTCGCCGCGGAACCGTTGGTGCGCGGCCTGTTTCAGCATGGCGCGTTCGGCGCCGACGACACGATCCGCGCCGCGCAGGCGCTCGCCGCCTTCTCGCTCGGCCTACCGAGCTACGTGCTGGTCAAGGTGCTGACCCCCGGCTTCTACGCGCGCGCCGATACCAGGACGCCGGTGCGGCTCGCGCTCTATTCGGTCGCGATCAACCTCATCGGCAACCTCGTCCTCATTCCGACGCTGGCCCATTGGAACATTGGCCAGATCGGCCCGCCGCTCGCCACCGCGCTCGCCTCGACGGTCAACGTCGTCTCGCTCTATGTCGTGCTCGGCCGCCGCGGGCACTTCGCGCTCGATCCCGCGCTGAAGCGCAAGGCACCGCGGCTCGCGCTGTCGGCGTTGCTGATGGGTGCGGCGCTGCTGCTGGTGACGCCGTGGGTCGAGCCCTATCTGACCCGCACCGTGCTGGTCCGGGGACTTGCCCTGACCGTGCTGGTCGGGTCGGGCGTCGCGATCTACGCGCTCGCCTGCTTCGTCACAGGCGCCTTCCGTGTCGCCGATCTCCGTTCCCTTCTCCGTCGCAAAGCCACGTCCTCATGAAGACCAAACGCGTCGTCTCCGGCATCAAGCCGACCGGCAACCTCCACCTCGGCAACTATCTCGGCGCGGTGAAGCAGTGGGTGGCGATGCAGGACGCCATCCAGGCGGAAGGCGGCGAGACGCTGTACTTCATCGCCGATCTACATGGCCTCACCGAATGGATCGCGCCGGCGGACCTCACCGCCAACACGATCGAGATGACCGCGACGTTGGTCGCCGCCGGCATCGATCCGGAGCGGTCGATCCTGTTCAACCAGGCGCGCGTCCCCGCGCATAGCGAACTCGGCTGGCTGCTCAACAACGTCGCCCGCGTCGGCTGGCTCAACCGCATGACGCAGTTCAAGGACAAGGCGGGCAAGAACCGCGAGGGCGCCAGCGTCGGCCTCTACGATTATCCGGTGCTGATGGCGGCGGACGTGCTGCTCTACGGCACCACGCACGTGCCGGTCGGCGAGGACCAGAAGCAGCACCTCGAGCTCGCCCGCGACATCGCCACCAAGTTCAACACCGACTACGCGACCGAGCTCTTCACCCTGCCCGAGCCGCTGGTGAGCGCCGCCGCGCCGCGCATCATGTCGCTGCGCGATGCCTCGGCGAAGATGTCCAAGTCCAATCCGTCCGAACAGTCGGTGGTCAAGCTGGTCGACTCGGACGAGGTCATCGCCGACAAGTTCCGCAAGGCGAAGACCGACCCCGAACCGATGGGCGAAAGCTGGGACTCGCTCAAGGATCGGCCCGAGGCAAAGAACCTCGTCACCATCTTCGCCGCGCTCGCCGACCGCACCCCGCAGGACGTGCTGACCGATTATGCGGGCAAGGGTTTCGGCGCGTTCAAGCCCGACCTCGCCGACCTCGCGGTGGCAAAGCTCTCGCCGATCCGCAACGAGATGGTCCGCCTGCTCGACGACCGCACGGCGATAGACGCGATCCTCAACAAGGGCGCGGAAAAGGCTCGCGAACTGGCGACACCGATGCTCCGCCGCGCGCAGGAAGCGATGGGACTGCTGGTGTGAACCCGTCATTGCGAGCATAGCGAAGCAATCCAGCGCGTCCTGGTCCGGCTCTGGATTGCTTCGCTGCGCTTGCAATGACGAACTGACGGGCCAGTCCTACCCGGCCGGACGTGCTGAAGGTGTTACGCTTCCAACTCGCGCATCAGCGTGCGGACCGCGGCGTCGATGTCGCGGTCCTGATCGCGCAGTTCCTCGATCTTGC
>JBKBTU010000499.1:0-689 GCA_046290715.1 Sphingomonas sp.
GCAAGCGGCGCTATTGACCGCGCACGCTTGACGAGAGCGCCCCGCCCGCGCCAATGGCGCGCATGGCGCATCGCGATTCCAAATATGAGTTCGACCGCAGGGGCGTGTTGTTCGTCCTGTCCTCTCCCTCGGGCGCGGGCAAGTCGACCATCGCGCGCAAGCTGCTCGAGCGGGAGCCCGGCATGGGCGTCTCGGTCTCTGCGACCACGCGCCCGATCCGCGCGGGCGAGCAGGACGGCCGCGAATATCATTTCCTGAGCACCGACGAGTTCAAGGCGCGCGCGGCGCGTCACGAGTTTCTCGAATGGGCGCATGTCTTCAATTATCGTTACGGCACGCCGCGTGAGCCGGTGAAGCGCATGCTCGCCGCCGGGCAGGATGTGCTGTTCGACGTCGACTGGCAGGGGGCGCAGCAGCTGTTCCAGCTGGAAGGCGGTGACGTCGTCCGCATCTTCATCGTCCCGCCATCGCTCACCGAACTCGAAAAGCGCCTGCGCGCCCGCGCCACCGACAGCGAGGATGTGATCCAGTATCGCATGAAGCGCGCCGAGCGTGAGCTGAGCCACTGGGACGGCTATGACTATGTCGTCGTCAACGACGATCTCGACGCCTGTTTCGAGAAGGTCCACACGATCCTCAAGGCAGAGCGCGAGAAGCGCTCGCGCAAGCCCGGCCTGATCGGTTTCATC
>JBKBTU010000500.1:0-688 GCA_046290715.1 Sphingomonas sp.
CTGCTCGCCGCCGCGCGGATTGCCGGCACGCGGCTCATCGACAACATCGCCGTCGCGGCACCGGAATGACCGGATAACGCCGTTAACCTTTTGCTTACCATGAATGCCGCACTCTCGCTCCCATGATGAGAGCGATCAAAAGTGGGGCAAAGTCATGGGCAACAGCATTAAGAGCGCACAGTTCCTGATCGACAGCCGGCTGGCGGATGCGGCGCGCGGTAGCGCCGACGCGGCCTATGAGCTCGGGATGGTCTATTCGAGCGGCGCGTCGGGCGTCGACATGGACCTGATCGAAGCGCACAAATGGTTCAACATCGCCGCGCTCAAGGGCAGCGCGCACGCCCCCTATATGCGGGCCGAGATCGCGGAAGAAATGACCGCGCGCGAAATCATCGAAGCGCAGAAACAGGCGCGCGCCTGGCTGCAGATGACGACCCTGCGCGCGGCCTGATCCGCTACTTCATCGCCGTCGCCTTCTTCGGTGCGGCCTTCTTTGCCGGTGCCTTCTTTGCCGGAGCCTTGCGCCCGCCCTTTTTCTTGGCCGGCCCGGCTGCTGCCTTCGCGTCGATGAGCTGGACCGCCTCGTCGAGCGTCAGCGCCGCCTGATCGACCGTCTTGGGCAGCGTCGCATTGGTCGTGCCGTCGGTGAGATACGCGCCGTAGCGCCCCTCCATCAGCTTGATCTCCG
>JBKBTU010000501.1:0-687 GCA_046290715.1 Sphingomonas sp.
ACGAAGGGGTCGCAAGGACATCGAGGCGGGATCGCGGTTCTTCGGAATCGCCCCGTCCCGGTGACCGGCCAGCGGGCGCTCAGCGGTCGTTGGAACGCACGGTTCCGCAGTCCCTTGCCGGTACGCGAAACCATGTCTGCCGCCACGATCATGCGCCCGTCTCCCGGACGGGCCAGCATGCGGATGGCGACACCGGGGGGCTGGCGGAAACGCCGGCCCCCTTTTGGTTTTGGACGTGATGGCACGCCTTTCTCTCTCCCTCTCCCCGCCAGCGGAGAGAGGGCTATCCTTTCCCCACCGTCATCCCGGACTTGTTCCGGGGTCCACTCTGCCTCAAGTCCGACGCTATAGCCTCTTGCTCGACGCCTCGCCTCCCGGTGGACCGCGGACCAAGTCCGGGGTGACCAGAAGAGTGTGGACGTGGTCTAACCAGCAACTAAACCTTCGGTGCGATGCCCTTCGAGACCCTCCACCTCGCGCTCGCCGCCTGCATGTTCCTCGGCGCGCTGCTCTATTCCACCGTCGGCCATGGTGGCGCGTCGTCCTATATCGCGCTGATGGCGCTGTTCAGCGTGCCGGTCGCGGTGATGCGACCGACCGCGCTCGTCCTCAACCTGATCGTCGCGACGCTGGGGTCGATCCGCTATGCCCGCGCCGGGCTGTTCCGCTGGCGCACGCTCTGGCCGT
>JBKBTU010000502.1:0-686 GCA_046290715.1 Sphingomonas sp.
CAGGTCGGGCGCATGCCGGTCGATCGCCGCGCGCAGCGCATCGCCGTCGAGCATCGAGAACACCTCGCACCCGTCCGCCACCTGCATCGCCGGCGCCCCCGCATAGGAATCGCACGCGATCACCTGCGCCCCCAGCCGCTTGGCCGAAATGACAAACTCGCGCCCCAGCTCGCCCGAGCCCAGCAACAGGATTTTCGCGGTAAAGGTCATGGCATCCACTCGAAAAAACAGCGTCCCCGCCGCCTCGCACATCCCTCAGGGTGCCGTAAATGCCAATCGACATGGCCATCGATCCTCCCCCAAGCTCGCGGGGGGAGGTGGCAGCGCGCAGCGCTGACGGAGGGGCGGCCGCGCAGACGGCCGAAACGGCGCGACAAAGGCTGCCCTGTGCGGAGCAGCCCCTGCACCACCGCCCGCGGCGGCGGGCCTCCCCCCTGCGGCAAGCGCAGCGGAGGAATCTCCCCCCCTCACGGCACCAGCCCCGGCCGCTCCCCCGCAATCACCGCGCGCTCATATTCCTGCCACGCATCGGCCCGCTTGATCGCCTCGCGCCGCCGCGCCTGCGCGATCCGGTCCAGCGCCTTCAGCAATGCCGTGTCGGTCTCGTCCGGCGCGGCATAGTCCGGCACCGTCCGCGCCTTCGCCGCCACCACCCGCTCCGCCTGCCGCGCCGCCTGTTCGCGGAC
>JBKBTU010000503.1:0-686 GCA_046290715.1 Sphingomonas sp.
CAGTTCGGCGCCGAACATCGACCCCATGAACTTCGCGTCGGGATATTTCGCCTCCAGCGCCGCGCGCGCCGGACCATCGCCGACCACGACTTTGGTCCCGGGATGCGAAGATGCGAGGAAGGCCTCCAGATTCTTCTCGATCGCAACCCGCCCGACATAGAGCTGCACCGGCCCGGCCAGTTCGGCCATCGCCGGATGCGGCGTCACACCCGGATGGAAATTGGCGAGGTCGACGCCCCGCCCCCAATGCTGCACCTGAGTCAGTCCGTGATCGATCAGCGCCTGCCGGATCGATGCGGTCGAGGCGAGAATCGCCCGCGCCGGCGCATGGAACCAGCGGATGTAGCGCCACACCCATTCCGCCGGGACGCCCGAGCGCGCCTCGACATAATCGGGGAATTGGGTGTGATAGGCGGTGGTGAACGGGAAATCATGCCGGAGGCACCAGCGCCGCGCCGCGACGCACACCGGCCCTTCGGTCGCGAGATGCACCGCATGCGGCGAAAATTCGTCGAGCAGGTCGCCGATCGTCCGGCTGCGCACCATCGCCAGCCGAATCTCGGGATAGGTCGGGCACGGCACCGAATAGAACAGGTCGGGTGAGATCACCCTGACCTTATGCCCCTGCCCCTCCAGCACCCGCCGCACCGACTGGAGCGTGCGCACGACGCCGTTCACCTGGGGCT
>JBKBTU010000504.1:0-685 GCA_046290715.1 Sphingomonas sp.
AACAGGTCGATCTCGAAGGCCGAGATCCCCAGGTCGGCGGAATAGGATTCTACGTCCGAACCGGCGGCGGCGCCGGCGGCCGCGACCTGGGCCGCGTTGTCCGTATAGGTCGCCGAGCCGCTGAGGGATGCGGTCGGCAGCCGGTCGGCGCGCGTGACCCGATACTGCGCCCGCGCCGCCAGCACATTCGCCGCCGCCACACGCAGATCGCGATTGTTGTCGAGCCCCTGGGCGATCACGCTGCGCAGACGCGCATCCGTGAAGAAGTCGCTCCAGCCCAGATCAGCGACGACCACGGGGTTTGAAGCGGCCTCGGGATAGACGCCGCCTTGCGGAAGCGCCGCCGGGACGACGCCTTCCGGCCGGACATAGGCGGGGGCGAGATTGCACCCCGCCAGCAGGGTCGCGCCGGCCATTAGGATTGAGATCGGCTTGATCATGGTTTGACGCTCTCGGCGGGATCGCCGCCCTGAAAAGAGGGATTGGAGGACGACGTCTTCTTGCGCGACTTGAACAGGTTGGTGACGACGACGAAGAACATCGGCACGAAGAAGATGGCCAGGATCGTCGCGCTGAGCATGCCGCCGATGACCGACTGGCCGATGGCGTTCTGCCCCCCTGCCCCTGCGCCGGTCGAGATCGCCAGCGGCAGGACGCCGAAGATGAAGGCCAGACTGGTCATCAG
>JBKBTU010000505.1:0-684 GCA_046290715.1 Sphingomonas sp.
CGGCAGGGATGCTCGGGAGCGCAGGCTGGCGGCGGCGCTACACGCCCGCGCTGCTGCTCACCGCGGCGCTGGCCGGTCAGATCACGCTGCTGGTGCAGCGCCTGGAGCGCGGCGACGGCGCGCAACTCGCTGCACTCGCCGCCGCGATCGGCCGCGGTCCGGGCTGCCTCTACGTCTACTCGGGCAATCCCATGCTCTATGCTGCGACCGGGCGGTGCACCGTCTCGCGCTACCTCGTCGCGAGTCACCTGATCCGGGCCCGCGAGACGGGCGCGACCGGCGTCGATCAGGACGCCGAGATTCGCCGTATCCTCGCCGCACGGCCGGCCGTAGTGGTAATGCGTCCACCCTATCGCGGCGAACGACCGCAGGCCCATGCCCTCGCCAGCGCCGCAATGAGCAGCAGCTATCGCCTCGCCGCGACGCTGCCGATGGGCAACGAGGCGTTGCGCGTCTATCGTCGCACACCATGAAACGCCTGTTCGCCTCGATTCACGACGTGTCGCCCCGCTTCGAGGGCGAGGTCGATCGCCTGCTCGACCATCTCGCGCCACACGTCGGGCGCCGGCTCGCGATGCTGGTCGTGCCCGATCACTGGTCGAGCGCGCCGATCACCCCCGCCTTCGCCACCCGCCTGCGCGGCTGGGCCGACGAAGGGATCGAGATGTTCGTCCACGGCTGGAC
>JBKBTU010000506.1:0-681 GCA_046290715.1 Sphingomonas sp.
CACGCCCATGCCCGCGGCGAGGATCGCGACGTGGGAGGTCGGACCGCCGCCGACGACGCCGAAGCCGCCGACGCGCGCCTGCGCCAGTGCAGCGAGCTGCGAGGGCAACAGGTCGTCGGCGAGCACGATCGCGCCGGCAGGCACGCTGACCGTCGCCGGCGCGGTGCCGAGGATGGCGTGGACGACGCGCAGCGCGACGTCGCGGATGTCGTCGGCACGCTCGGCGATGCGGGCGTTGCCGGAGGCGCGCAATTGCGCCTCCTGCGCCTCCGCGGCGGTCATCACCGCCGCCGCTGCCGCCATGCCGTTGAGGATCGCGGCCTCGGCACGCGCGCGCAGATCGGGATCGTCGAGAATGGCACGATGCGCGGCGAGCACGCCGCTCATCTGGCCCGGTGTCGCGGCCGCGGCGTCGAGCGCGGCGCCGACCGTAGCGAGGCCCTCGGCGAACCGTTCGCGCTCGATCGCCACCCCCTCCCCCGCCACCGGCAGGTCGGGCGCCGCGGTCCGCAACCAGAAGGCCCGCCCCACCGCCAGTCCGGGCGCGGCCATCACGCCGGCGAGGGCATCGGCGTCGAGCGGCACCGCGGCCGGGCGGGACGCCCGCACGGATACCGGCACCGGCGCCGGCGCGTCGTCGACCTCTTTCGCCAGCAGGGCGATGACGGCGTCGAGCGCCTC
>JBKBTU010000507.1:0-679 GCA_046290715.1 Sphingomonas sp.
ACGCGATAGATCGGCGTGTCGTCGCCCGGCTGGTCCGGGCCGCCGTCGTAGGTGACATAGGTCTTGCCGCTCGCCAGCGCCTCGCGCACTTCGAGCACGCGGCGCTGGGGGGCGTCGTGGTCGCTGACCACCTGGAGAGGGGTCTGAGCGACGCCCTGTCCATTGACGAAGACCTGCCCCTGCGGACCTGAACAGTGTCGCCGGGCAGGCCGATGACGCGCTTGATCCAGACCTCGTCAGGGTCGTGCGGACGCCGGAAGACCACGACGTCGCCCCGTTCGGGCTGGCGTCCCAGCAGCCGGCCGTCGGGAAGCGGCGGATTGAACGGCAGGGACGCCCGGCTCCAGCCATAGGCGTATTTGGACACGACGATATAGTCGCCGGTCACGAGCCCCGGCTCCATGGAGGAGGATGGAATGGTGAAGGGCTGGAACAGCAGGATGCGGATCACCATGGCCAGGATCAGGGCGGCGGCGAGGGTGACGCCGATCTCTCTGACTTCGCGCCAGACGGGGGCAGAGGACGGGGCGGGTGCGGTGGTGGCTTGGGTCATGCCCTGTTAGGCCGCGAGCCTGCGGGGCGACGCCAGCTCAGGCTTGTCCGGACAGGACAGCAATCGTGTCAGGACAGGGATCAGGCGGGATGAAGCGCCCAGTCCACCGCTTCGGCTCCGGTCATC
>JBKBTU010000508.1:0-679 GCA_046290715.1 Sphingomonas sp.
GGTGCTGGTCGATACCGGATTTGGGACGCGCGACGTCGCCCATCCGCGGCGACGGCTGTCGATGTTCTTTCGCGCGCTGAACAACATCCAGTTGCGGGCCGAAGAGACTGCGGTCGCGCAGGTTCGCGCGCTCGGCTTCGATCCGCGCGACGTGCGCCACATCCTGATCAGCCATCTCGACTTCGATCATGCCGGCGGGATCGAGGATTTCCCGAACGCGACGGTGCACATCACTGCGCGCGAAAAGGAGGTCGCCGATCGCGGCTATGGCGGTGCCTTTGTCGGCACGCGGCGCTACCGCCCGCAGCAGTGGGACGAGGCCAATGACTGGCGGCTCTATCCGATGGGCCGCGGGGAGCCCTGGTTCGGTTTCGATGCAGTCCGCCAGCTCGACGGCTTGCCCCCGGAAATCCTGCTCATTCCCTTGTCCGGCCATACGTGGGGCCATAGCGGCATCGCGGTCGATACCGGCGCGGGCTGGCTGCTCCACGCCGCCGACGCCTATTTCCATCGCGATGAGATTCGAGCGCCGCGCCGTCGCTGCCCAGCGGGAATGCGGGGCTACCAGTGGATGATGGAAGTTGATCGGGGCGCCCGGTTGAGTAATCAGGCGCGACTGCGTCGCCTTGCCCATGAACATGGAAATAGCGTCGAGATATTCTGTGCACACGATCCGGTC
>JBKBTU010000050.1:0-13452 GCA_046290715.1 Sphingomonas sp.
GAACGGTCCCGCCTCGAGCGGTCCGTCGGCGCGCAGGAAGCGGAGCGGCGCGGCGCGGCCGACGACGTGCGGGAGGGCGATGGTGCAGCCGGCGGCGCGCGCCGCCGCCGCGATGGGCGCGGGGTCGGCTTCGCTGCCGACGGCAACGTAGCTGGCGACGACGATGCCGCGGCCGAACCGCTCCACGAGCGCCAGCGGAACGCCGATCGCGCCGCCGCGTGCGAAGCCGTCGCGAAGAGCGCGCAGGCGGGCGCGGGTGGCGCGCTTGTCGGTCATCGCTGCGGATCTCGCGAGGGAAGGGGGCGGGTGGCGGGACCGCCGTGGCCGTGTGCCGAAATATCCACCGACGCCCAGTACGTCAGGTGGGGACCATGTACGTCAGGCCAGGGCCTGGGCAGGGACAGCCCCCGTGGATGATGAATAGCCTCAGGGATAAGTTAAGGCTCGTACCGGGCAGAACCCGCCGCCGACGGAAATAGGGCGCGCATGCCGCGGTGGCAATGGGGCGACGCGCCCGCGGTGCGTTTTTAGCCGGCGGCCGGATCGCGTTCCAAAGCGTCGGCGAGCGCCTCCAGCCGGTCGGCGATGCGGGCGAGGGCGGGCTCGCTCACCGCCGCGCCCTCGGGCGGGCGCTGCTGCACCTCGTCGAGATCGTCGGCGAGCATCAGCGCGACGAACAGCATCGCGCGCTCCCCCGGGACGTTGGCGGCGGCGCGCAGCGCGGCGGGCCAGCGTTCGGCGAGCATCCGCCCGAGCTGTTGCAGCCGCGCCTCCTCGCCATCGCGGCAGGCGACGGTGAACGGGCGATCCCCGATCTTGAGCGTGACGTTGGCCATCAGGCGGCCGAGCCGCGCGCGATGACCTCATCCAACGCGCTCACCGCCTCGGCCATGCGCGCCTTCAGCGCCGCGTGGCGGCGGGCGAGCGCATCACCGGCCTTCGCACGGGCGTCGATGGCGGTTTCGATGCGGGCGATCGCGGCGTCGATCCGGTCGACGGCGGTAGGAGTGTCGGGCATATCCGCGACCTAGGCCTGCCGCCCCCGCCCGGCAATATGCCATTCTCGGATGCACGGCTCGGCCTGTCGCACCCCCATGCTGTTGACAGGAGGGGCCGCCCCCCCGCAAAGGCGTGCGCGCCCGGCGCGGCCCCAAGTCGCCGCGCGCGAATCCCTTACGCGAGGAGAGCCCCAATGACGGTGAAGGTTGCGATCAACGGCTTCGGACGGATCGGCCGCCTGGTGGCGCGCGCGATCATCGAGCGCAATGCGCCCGGCCTCGAACTGGTCGCGATCAACGACCTCGCCGATGCGAAGTCGAACGCCTGGCTGTTCAGCCGCGACAGCGTCCACGGCAAATATCCCGGCACCGTGACCGCCGAGGGGAACGACCTCGTCATCGACGGCAAGCGCATCCGCGTCACCGCCGAGCGCGATCCCGCCAACCTGCCGCACAAGGAGCTGGGCGTCGACCTGGTGCTGGAATGCACCGGCTTCTTCACCGACAAGGCCTCGTGCCAGAAGCACCTCGACGCGGGCGCCAAGAAGGTGCTGATCTCGGCGCCGGGCAAGGGCGTCGACCTGACGGTGGTCTATGGCGTCAACCACGACAAGCTGACGGCCGAGCACACGATCGTCTCCAATGCGTCGTGCACCACCAACTGCCTGGCGCCGGTCGCCAAGGTGCTGAACGATTCGATCGGCATCGAGCGCGGGCTGATGACCACGGTCCACGCCTATACCAACGACCAGAAGATCCTCGATCAGATCCACCCCGATCTGCGCCGCGCCCGCGCCGCCGCCATGTCGATGATCCCGACCACCACGGGCGCCGCCCGCGCGGTGGGCGAGGTGCTGCCCGAACTGAAGGGCAAGCTCGACGGTTCGGCGATCCGCGTGCCGGTGCCCGACGTCAGCCTGGTCGACCTGACCTTCACGCCGGCGCGTGACACGACGAAGGACGAGGTCAACGCGATCCTGAAGGCCGCGGCCGAGGACGGGCCGCTCAAGGGCGTGCTGGTCTATTCGGACGAGCCGCTCGTCTCGATCGACCTGATGCACTCGCCGCAGTCGTCGACCGTCGACAGCCTGGAAACCGCGGTGATCGACGGCAAGCTGGTGCGCGTCGTCAGCTGGTACGACAACGAATGGGGCTTCTCCAATCGCATGGTCGACACCGCCACCGCGATGGCGAAGTTCCTCTAAGGGATGGGCGTGCTGGTCGGCATTGCCCGGCACGCCTTTCCGAAGGCGCCGATGGAGGTACTCGACGCCGTCGAGGTGACGGTGGAGGGAGGCCTTCACGGCGACTTTCGCGGCGCGGTGAAGCCAGGCGGGCGCGGCAAGCGCCAGGTGACGATGATGGAGCGACGCGACTGGGACGCGGCGATGGCCGAACTCGGCCATGCGATCCCGTGGCAGGAGCGGCGCGTCAACCTGCTGCTCGACGGCATCGACATCCCGCAGGTGCCGGGCACGCGGGTGCGGATCGGCGCGGTCGAACTGGAGATCACCGTGGAATGCGATCCGTGCAGCCGCATGGAGACGATCGCCACCGGCCTGAAGGCGGCGCTGACCCCCGACTGGCGCGGCGGTGCCTGTTCGCGGGTCAAGCTGGGCGGCCGGATCGCGATCGGTGATGCGGTGTCGGTGATCGAACCTCAGGAATGAAGGAAGACGACGTGAGCAAGGCCTTCAAGACGCTGGACGACCTGGGCGAGATCAGCGGCAAGCGCGTGCTGGTGCGCGAGGACCTCAACGTGCCGATGGCGGACGGTGCGGTGACCGACGACACCCGGCTGCGCGCGACGCTGCCGACCGTCACCGAGCTCGCCGATCGCGGCGCGATCGTTCTGGTCCTCGCCCATTTCGGCCGGCCCAAGGGCGTGCCGAACCCCGAAATGTCGCTGGCGATGCTTGCCAGGCCCTACGGCCACGTGCTCGGCCGCGAGGTGCGGTTCATCGACTGGGAGGGCGCCGAGGCTGCGGTCGCGACGTTGCAGCCGGGCGATATCGCGATCCTTGAGAACACGCGCTTCTTCGGCGGCGAAGAGACGAACGATCCCGCGGTGGTCGCGCGCTTCGCCGCGTTGGGCGACCTCTACGTCAACGACGCCTTCTCCGCCGCGCATCGCGCGCATGCCTCTACCGAGGGGCTGGCGAAGGCGCTGCCCGCTTATGCCGGACGCGCGATGGAGGCGGAACTCGACGCCCTCGAAAAGGCGCTGGGCAAGCCCGAGCATCCGGTCGCGGCCGTGGTCGGCGGCGCGAAGGTGTCGACCAAGCTCGACGTGCTGAAGCACCTCGTCACGCGCGTCGATCACCTGATCATCGGCGGCGGCATGGCGAACACCTTCCTCGCCGCGCGCGGCGTCGACGTCGGCAAGTCGCTGTGCGAGCACGACCTGACCGGCACCGCGGAGGAGATCCTCGACGCGGCGGATCGCGCCAATTGCACCGTGCACCTGCCCTATGACGTCGTCGTCGCGACGGAATTCCGGGCCAACCCGCCGGTTCGCACCGTCAACGTGCACGAAGTCGGCGCGGACGAGATGATCCTCGACGTCGGTCCGAGCGCGGTCGAGGCGCTGGGCGACGTGCTCAAGAACTGCCGCACGCTGGTCTGGAACGGGCCGCTCGGCGCCTTCGAGACGCCGCCGTTCGACGTCGCGACGGTCAGCCTCGCGCGCACCGCCGCTGCGTTGACGCAGGACGGCAGTCTCGTCTCGGTCGCCGGCGGCGGCGATACCGTCGCCGCGCTCAACCAAGCGGGGGTCGCGGATCGCTTCACCTTCGTCTCGACCGCGGGCGGCGCCTTCCTCGAGTGGATGGAAGGCAAGGACCTGCCCGGCGTGGCGGCGCTGGTCGGCTGAGCGGATCGGCATACGAAGTCGTCTGCCTGCAGCAGCGACCGTCACCCCGGCCCTGAGTCGGGGTCCCGCTTTCTCCGCGGGCAATCAGCGGGATCCCGGGTCAAGCCCGGGGCGACGAGAGCAAGGCAACGCCTGTGAGGCGCATCCCGGGCTCGATGAACCAAGCCCTCAGGAGCGCACCGCCCCGACCGGCGGCGGCTCCTTCAGCAGCGGCACCAATTCGCGGTTGAGGTCATCGAGGTCGAGCGCCGCGGCCTTAGCGTAGCGGACGACGCCGGCGCGATCGATGATGTAGTTGGTCGGCACCGCGCTGCCGATCAGATCGTATCGCCCCTTGATCCGCCTGATCGGCGTGATCGCCAGCGCGGCGAACAGCGGCTTCATCTTGAACAATGGCACCGAATTCTCGGTCGTCACCGCGAAGACGCGAAGGCCGTGCTGCTTCGTTCGCCGGTAATAGGCGTCGAGCAGCGGCAGTTCGGCGCGGCACGGCACGCACCACGTCGCCCAGAAGTTCAGCACCACAACCTGACCGCGCAGGTCGGACAGCTTGACCTTGTCGCCGTCGAGCAGGGTCAATTCGAATTCGGGCGCCGGCTTGCCGATCAGCTTGGACGGTGTCGGCGCCGACACCGTCGTCGCCGACGCGGACGTCGCCAGCAAACCTGCCGCGATCGCAATACGCATCATGGACATAGTCATTCTCCCCCGATGCGAAAGAAGCGCGGCGGAGCGATCGCGTCAACCGTCGGCGTCGAAGCGCTTGATCCCACTCGTCACGCTGCGTATGTTAAACGCGTTAAACAGGTGGACCGTTGATGCTAGGCGTGCGACTCGACAGCGAACTGGAGGAGCGGCTCGCCGCCGTCGCGCGCACCCAGGGGCGTAGCAAGAGCGACATCGCGCGCGAGGCGGTGCGCCGCTACGTCGACCTGCACGACGAGGCCTATCGCCGCGAGGCGCGGCGGCAATCCACCCGTGCCTCCGTGCGCACGTCCGCCGACGATGTCGTCTTCTGGCAGGATGCCGCGGCATGGAAGTGAAGCACGGCGGCATCGTGCTGGTCGATGGCCCCGGCGACGGCGGGCCGCGGCCGTGCGTCGTCGTGCAATCCGACCTGTTCAATGCCACGCATGCGACGATCACCGTCTGCCCGCTGACCGGCGTCATGGGCGGCGAGGCGCTGTTCCGCGTCGCCATGTCGCCGCGCGAGCACAATGGCCTCACCGCCGAATGCGAGGTGCAGGTCGACCGGATCACCAGCGTCGCGCGCGAGCGGATCACCGCGGTGATCGGCCACGCCAGCCCCACCCGCATGGAGCAGATCGACCAGGCGCTCAGGCGCTGGCTGATGCTCTGACCCTTCGCATCCCCAAGGAGCCGACCCATGACCATCGTCACCCCCGCCGTGAAGGCGATCCTCGACAAATATGAAGCCACCAGCCCGGCGGTGAAGGCGAACCTCGCCCGCATCCTGATGCAGGGCAAGCTCGGCGGCACCGGCAAGCTGGTCATCCTGCCCGTCGACCAGGGCTTCGAGCACGGCCCTGCGCGCTCGTTCGCGGTCAATCCGCCGGCCTACGACCCGCACTATCACTATCAGATGGCGGTCGATGCTGGCCTCTCCGCTTATGCCGCGCCGCTCGGGCCGCTCGAGGCGGGCGCCGACACCTTCGCCGGACAGATCCCGACGATCCTCAAGGTCAACAGCTCGAACAGCTGGGCGACCAGCATCGACCAGGCGGTGACCGGCAGCGTGTCCGACGCTTTGCGCCTCGGCTGCGCCGCGATCGGCTTCACCATCTATCCGGGGTCCGACGGCATCTTCGAGCAGATGGAGGAGATCCGCGAGCTCAGCGAAGAGGCGAAGTCGGTCGGCATCGCCACCGTGATCTGGAGCTATCCGCGCGGCGGCAAGCTCAGCAAGGACGGCGAGCTGGCGCTCGACGTCGGCGCCTATGCCGCGCACATGGCGGCGCTGCTCGGCGCACACATCATCAAGGTGAAGCTGCCGACCGCGCATATCGAGCAAGAAGAGGCGAAGAAGGCCTATGAGGGCACCGACTGGTCGAACCAGGCGGACCGCGTCCGTCACGTCGTCCAGGCGAGCTTCGCCGGCCGCCGCATCGTCGTCTTCTCAGGCGGCGCGGCGAAGGGGGCGGATGCGGTCTACCAGGACGCGCGCGACATCCTCGCGGGCGGCGGCAACGGATCGATCATCGGCCGCAACACCTTCCAGCGCAGCCGCGAGGACGCGCTGGCGATGCTCGCCAAGCTGATCGCGATCTACAAGGGCGAAGAAGCCTGATCCGGTGACGGCGGCGGCGCCCGCGGCCATGCTCCCTGCGGGCAAGGCCGGTGCTCCGCCGCCGCACTGCTTTGCCTATCATCGCGCGGTGGCGCCGATGCTGTGGATGCTGGTGGCGATCGGCGGAGTCGAGTTGCTCGTCGTCCACCTGCTCGTCTCGCGCTGGCTGCCGGTGCTCGGGTTGCTGCTCTCGCTGGCGAGCGCGGCGTCGATCGCGTGGCTGGTCCACGCCATCGTCTCGATGAAGCGGCGCCCCGTCGAGATTGCGGGCGGCACGCTGGTGATGCAGGTGGGGACGATCCGCCAGGTGCGCGTTCCCGTCGATCAGATCGCCGGCCTGCGCGACCACTGGGATGCCGCCGCGCTGAAGCAGCCCGGCCTGCTCAATCTGGCGTTGCTCGCCTATCCCAACGTGATGGTCGACCTCGCCGCCCCCTTGCCCGGCCGCCGCGGCATCACCGCCATCGCGCACCGGCTGGACGATCCGGTGGCTTTCGCCGCGGCGCTGGAGCGGCTACGCGGCCCGGCATGACCGAAGACGATCCGCTGGGCCCCCTCGACCCCGAATTCGCCGCGCGCTTCCACCGCGACGACCGCCGGCCGCCGTGCCAATTGTACCTGATCTCGCCGCTCGACGTCGGCGGCGGCTTTGCGGACCGGCTGGCGCGGGCGCTCGATGCCGGGCCGGTCGCGGCGTTCCAGTTCAGGGTCAAGGACATCGACCAGCATCGCGCGGCGGCGCTCGCCGAGCCGTTGCAGCGGATCTGTGCGGATCGCGACGTCGCCTTCATCGTCAACGACAGTATCGCGCTCGCCAAGCGGCTGGGCGCGGACGGCGTCCACCTCGGGCAGGGCGACGGCGATCCGCGCGAGGCGCGCGACGTGCTCGGCCCGTCGGTGCAGATCGGCGTGACCTGCCACGACAGCCGTCACCTTGCGATGGAAGCGGGCGAAGCGGGCGCGGATTACGTCGCCTTCGGCGCCTTCTATCCGACCGAGACCAAGGTCGTGGAGCACCGGCCCGAACCCTCGATCCTGTCGTGGTGGGCATCGATGTTCGAACTGCCGAGCGTCGCGATCGGCGGGATCACGCCCGGCAATGCCGCGCCGCTCGTCGCGGCCGGCGCCGACTTCCTGGCGGTCAGCGGGGCCGTCTGGGGCGGCGACGAAGAGGCGGCGGTGCGGGCGTTCGCCGACGTGCTGAAGCACGAGCGCTGATCGCCTGTGCGCGGTACCTGTTTCCCATCGTCACCCCGGACTTGATCCGGGAGCCCGCGGTTCGCGGGTCAAGTATAAGCTGGACCCCGGCTCTGCGGCCGGGGTGACGAAAAGGATGTGTAGGCGACCGAGGAAGCGTCACCCGCGAAGAGACGGACGTCGACCCGCCCGGACGCGACGTCAGGCGAGATCGTTTTCGCTGATGACGATCGTCTCCTGATCCGGGTCGCGGGCGAGCGCGTCCGCGGCGAGGGTCTGGATCCGGGCGCGGTGATGCTGGAACAGTTGCACGGGCGCGGTCGGTTCGCCGCCGCCGATCGCCTCCAGCACATCGTAACGCAGCGCGAAGGCATAGCGCTCGCCGCTCGCTTCGCCGGTGAATTCAATCTGCCGATCGGCGACATTGTCGAACACGGTGGTCTGGTCGATGGTAACGCGATCTTCGGCCATGCAGGGCAGCTCCATTGGGTGAGGGATCAGGCGCGGGTGTCACCACGGCCGTAGATAAAGGCGCCTATGCCCGCGGTCAGCGCGGCGGTGACGACCGCGGTGACGGCCGGATGCAGCGCGGCCGCGGTGTAGAGACTGGTCCGGCGACGATGGGGGTGTTCGCCCGAATGGACCCGGCCGGTCCCGACGCTGGCGAAGAGATTGCTGGGCTGCGGCTGCTCCCTCGACGGGTCGACGAAGCTGGCCGCCGCCTTGGGCGCGAGGCGTTCGAACAGGGCGGGGAAGTGCGCGGCGAACAGTGCCTGCGCGCGGCCGGCGCCGCCGACGGTGATGTCGCGCTTGGCATGGGTGGCGCAGAACAGAATGGCATCGGCCACCAGCTTGGGGTCGTAGACGGGGGGCGGCACCTGCGCCTCGCCGCCGGCGTGATTGGCGGCGTGCTGTGCGATCGGCGTGTCGATGCCGGAAGGCTTGACCAAGGAGACGGAGATCGGCGCGCCGTCCTCCGCCAGTTCCATGCGGAGCGCCTCGACATAGGCCTTCACCGCGTGCTTGCTCGCGGCATAGGCGCCCATCAGCGGGCTCGGCATGTCGGCCGCGATCGACGCGACGGTGATGAGCGCGCCGCCGCTTTCCCTGAGATGGGGAATGGCGGCCAGGCAGCCGTTGACGGTGCCGAAATAGTTGGTGCGGAACAGTTGCCGGTGCTCGTCGTCGGGGACGTCGACGAGCTTGCCGTAGATCGCGGTGCCGGCATCGTTGACCCAGGTATCGATGCGCCCGAAGCGCTGCCGCACGTGCGCGGCGGCGGCACGGACCGCATCCGCATCGCCGACATCCGCGGCATAGGCGTCGGCGGTGCCGCCCGCGGCGGTGATCTCCGCCACCGCCGTCCGCAGCGCGGCCTCGTCGCGCGCGATCAGGACGACCTTGGCGCCACGCTCCGCCGCGGCCCTGGCGGTGGCCAGCCCGATTCCCGAACTCGCGCCGGTGATCGCGAGCACCTGGTCGGCGAGCGGCTTGAGGGCGGGTTTCATGGGCAAATCTCTCCGAAGCGCGGCTCCCCAAGCGCATCAGTGCCGCCGCGGTTCCGACAGCATCACGGACGGGTCGGAACTTTGCCGCAGCGCAGCGGTTCGCCGGATCATGACCGATCCCGACGCCATCGCCACCGCCGCGAGCAAATATCCGTTGCTGTCGCGGCCGCACGTCCAGCTTCACGGCACCGTCGACGACATGATGTACGCGCGCTTCAAGACGCAGCTGGCGGAGGTGCCGGTCGACGGCCCGCTGGTGGTGTCGATTACCACCTTGGGCGGCGATCCCGAGATGGGTCGGGCGATGGGCGACGACATCCGGCTGCTGCGCGATTATACCGGGCGCGAGACGCTGTTCCTCGGCAAGGTCGCGGTCTATTCGGCGGGAGCGACCTTCATGTCGGCATTCCCGGTCGAGAAGCGCTTCCTGACGCGCGGCACGCGGTTGATGCTGCACGAGCGGCTGATGAGCTCGGCGGTCGATCTGTCTGGCCCGCTCACCACCTTGCCCGCCGTCTTGAAGGCGAAGCTGCATGAGATCGAGGAGTCGATCCGCATCCAGGAGGAAGGGTTCCGGGATATCGTGCGCGGCTCGTCGGTGACGTTCGAGGAGCTGCAGGCCAAGGCGCCGTCCAACTGGTATATCGAGGCGGAAGAGGCGCGCGACCGCGGACTGGTCCTCGACGTCATCTAGGCGCGACGGGGGTTGCGTCGACCGGCGGAGAGGCATAACCGCAATCGCAGCATTTGAAGGAGCGTTGCGGCGATGGCCGAGTTCACCCTGCCCAAGAACAGCAAGGTCAAGGCGAAGGGCAAGGTCCACAAAGCGACCGGAGACGCCAAGCGCATCAAGACCTTCAAGGTCTATCGCTACGATCCCGACACCGCCGAGAACCCGCGCTACGACACGTTCGAGATCAACCTCGACGAATGCGGCCCGATGGTGCTCGACGCGCTGATCAAGATGAAGGCGGAGCAGGACAGCTCGCTCACCTTCCGCCGCTCGTGCCGCGAGGGCATCTGCGGTTCGTGCTCGATGAACATCGACGGGCGCAACGGCCTCGCCTGCACGACCGCGATCGAGGACGTGAAGGGCGAGGTGAAGATCACGCCGTTGCCGGCGATGGACGTGATCAAGGACCTCGTCCCCGACTTTACGCATTTCTACGCGCAGTACAGCTCGATCAAGCCGTGGATGCAGACGGTGAGCCCGCCGCCGTCGGGCAAGGAGCGGCTCCAGTCGCCCGAGGACCGCGCCAAACTCGATGGTCTGTACGAGTGCATCCTGTGCGCCTGCTGCTCGACCTCGTGCCCGAGCTACTGGTGGAACGCCGACAAGTTCCTCGGCCCCGCCATCCTGCTCCAGGCCTATCGCTGGCTCGCCGACAGCCGCGACGAGATGACCGGCGAGCGGCTCGACCAGCTCGAGGACCCGTTCCGCCTGTATCGCTGCCACACGATCATGAACTGCGCGAACACCTGCCCCAAGGGCCTCAACCCGGCGAAGGCGATCGCCGAGGTCAAGAAGATGGAAGCCGAGCGCATCCTGTAAACGTGGGCGAGGCGGTCACCCCGGTCTTCGCCTACGAAGACGATCCCGATCTGCCCGGCTGGAAGCGCTGGCAGTTTCGGGACGCGACGCGGTACAACGCCTTCCTCGAACCGTTGCACGTGCGGGTCGAGGGCGATGTCGCCCGCGTCCGCATGCTGCCGCAGCGCCAGCATTCCAACATGCGCGACCACGTCCATGGCGGGGCGCTGCTCGGCTTCATGGATGTGGCGCTGTTCGCCGGCGCGCGCGGCTTCGGCGTGCTCGGGGCAGGGGGCGCGGTGACGCTCGACCTGTCGGCGCAGTTCATCGGCGGCGGCACGATCGGCGCGCCGCTGGAGGCGCGGATCGAACTGCTGCGCGAGACCGGCCGGCTGATCTTCCTGCGCGGGTTGGTCGTGCAGGACGACGTTCCGACGATCGCCAGCTTCACCGCAACCTTGCGCAAGTCGACGCCGCCGCCGTCTCTGCGCTGATTTTCCCCTGTCCCCGCGGTGACGGGGACGAAGATCTCCGAACGCTGCGCCTGTGATCCTGGGCTCCTGCGTTCGCAGGAGCACAAGAATGTCCCACGTCCTTTCCGCCTATGATGCGCTCGTCGCCGCAGGGGAACTGCGCCCCGATCCCGAGCAGCGCGCCGCCGCGATCCGGCTCGACGCGCTGGCGAAGGCGCTGGAAGCGCCGGTACGAACGGGCCTGCTCGCCCGCCTCACCGGCCGCGGGACCGCAACCCCCCGCGGCGTCTACATGTTCGGCGACGTCGGGCGGGGCAAGTCGATGCTGATGGACCTGTTCTACACGCACGTCGCGGTGGAGCGGAAACGGCGCGTCCACTTCTCCGAATTCATGCTCGAGGTGCACGGCCGCATCGCGATCGAGCGGCGCAAGGAAGCGGGTGATCCGATCGCCCCGGTTGCGGCGGCGCTGGCCGCCGAGACGCGCCTCCTCGCCTTCGACGAGATGATGGTCACCAATTCCCCCGATGCGATGATCCTCAGCCGCCTGTTCACCGCCTTGCTCGAGGCCGGGGTCACGATCGTCACCACCTCCAACCGGGCCCCGGCCGACCTGTACAAGAACGGGCTCAATCGCGAGCATTTCCTGCCCTTCATCGCGCTGATCGAAGCGCGGCTCGACGTCGTGACGCTCAACGGGCCGTTCGATTATCGGCGCGACCGGCTGGGCCAGCAGAATACCTGGCTGGTCCCCAACGGGCCGGACGCGACCGCCGATCTCTCCGCCGCCTTCTTCCGCCTCACCGACCATGAGGTGACGGAACCGATCCCGTCGGAGGATCTCACCGTACAGGGCCGGACGCTGCACGTTCCCAAGACGCTGAAGGGCGTCGCGGTCTTTTCGTTCAAGAAGCTGTGCGGCGAGGCGAGGGGGGCGGCCGACTATCTGGCGGTCGCACGACGCTACCATACCGTCATCCTGGTCGGCATCCCGCGGCTGGGGCCGGAAAACCGCAACGAGGCGGCACGCTTCGTCGCGCTGATCGACGCGCTCTACGAGCATAAGGTCAAGCTGCTCGCCGCCGCCGATGCCGAGCCGGACGCGCTCTACCCGGAAGGCGACGGGCGCTTCGAATTCCAGCGCACGGTCAGCCGATTGGAGGAGATGCGGTCCGAAGCGTATCTGGCGCAAGGCCACGGATCGGCGTGATCCGGCGCAGCCGGTCGCGCACCCATGCTTCGGCGTAGAGCGCACAGATGACCGCGAAGCCGAGCGCCAGCGCGGCGGCGACGTACGGGAGACCCAGCCGGCAAAGCCGCGCGATGACGACTGCGCCCGCGGGCTGGTGGATCAGGTAAGGAGGCTAGGTGGCGAGGCCGGCTACCACCGCCGATCGTGGTGAAACGACACGCGCACACCACGGCTGCAACCGCTGGCGTGGTGTTGGCGCAGTTCCACGCGGCCGGAACGAGGCGCAAGGCGCGCGCTCCCGGAACGCCGAGCGGCGTCGCGCCCTCGGCGGCCGCGAAGATGACATAGCCTGAAACGACGAAGAGGATTGCGGCCGCGATCCAGCCGAACCACGTCCAGGTTATCGCGCCGTCGGGTATCGCGACCTCCGGCAGCACGCGATGGCCCTCACCGTGTCGGGACGAAGGCGGTGCCGTGATGATAGCCGACCACCATTATTGCGCAGGCGAAGCGGAGCAGATCGATCGCCGCGAGGTTACGGCGGGACGACGGGGTGAGAGTGATCCGCACATCGCCGCTCTCGCGAGGCAACTGTTAAATCCACGCACGCAACGGCTTGATGATCTTGCGAAGCGTTATCACTTATAATCTGACGGGGGCCTCTTTAGGTGGTTGTGCCTCGCCGGGAACAGGCCTATGCGGCGTGACCAATCAGCCCTGCCTTACGGAGATGGATTGGATGGCTCGCAAGAAGATCGCGCTGATCGGCGCCGGTAACATCGGCGGCACGCTCGCGCACCTCGCGGCGTTGAAGGGTCTGGGCGATATCGTCCTGTTCGACGTGGTCGAGGGCGTACCGCAGGGCAAGGCGCTCGATCTGTCGCAGTGCGGCCCGGTCGAGGGCTTCGATGCGAGCATCAAGGGCTCGAACGATTACGCGGACATCGCCGGCGCGGACGTCATCATCGTCACCGCGGGCGTGGCGCGCAAGCCCGGCATGAGCCGCGACGATCTGCTCGGCATTAACCTGAAGGTGATGAAGGCGGTCGGCGAGGGCATCAAGGCCAACGCCCCCGACGCGTTCGTGATCTGCATCACCAATCCGCTCGACGCGATGGTGTGGGCGCTGCGCGAATTCTCCGGCTTGCCGCACAACAAGGTGGTGGGCATGGCGGGCGTGCTCGACAGCGCGCGTTTCAGCCACTTCCTCGCCGAGGAATTCGGCGTCAGCGTCAAGGACGTCAACACCTTCGTGCTCGGCGGCCATGGCGACACGATGGTGCCGGTGCTCGAATATTCGACCGTCAGCGGCATTCCCGTCAGCGACCTGATCGAGATGGGCTTCTCGACCAAGGACAAGGTCGACGCGATCA
>JBKBTU010000509.1:0-679 GCA_046290715.1 Sphingomonas sp.
GAGCTGCCGTTGTAGCGCACCAGCTGGCGCGGGCCGTTGATCCAGCTGCTGGACGCGAACGCGGCGAACGACACCATCTGCCCGGCGGTGTTGCGCACATACCAGTGGTTGATGCTGTCGGGTGCGGCGCGGTAGGCGCCTTCGCCTTGCACCAGCACGCGCTTGACGCGGCCGCGGTCGAGGAAGTCGTTGACGTAGGCGCCGCCCAGCGCGATGGACATGGTGTCGTTGATGACGTTGGGCGACACGCCCAGCACGCCGGCCTTGTGGTCATCGATGCTGATCTGCAGCTGCGGCGTCTCGGTCAGGCTGTTGGTGCGGGTGCGGTTGAGTTCCGGGCGCTTGTTGGCCAGCTCGATGAGCTGCTCGCGGGCCTCCACCAGCTTGTCCTGGCCGAGGCCGCCCAGGTCCTGCAGGAACAGCTGGATGCCCGCGCTGCCGCCCAGGCCGCGCACGGTGGGGGGCTGCAGGATGAAGACGTTGGCATCGCGCACACGCCGGCCCAGTTCGCGCGTGAAGCGTTCGGCCAGTGCGCCGGCCGCCTGCTCGGGCGCCTTGCGCTCGCTCCAGTCCTGCAGGCGGATGAAGCCCTGGCCGGAGCCCTGGTCGCCACCGGCGCCGCGCACGACGTTGTAGAACTGCACTTCCTTCTGTTCGGCCAGGTAGGCCTCCAGTTGCT
>JBKBTU010000510.1:0-673 GCA_046290715.1 Sphingomonas sp.
GGCGGGTGTCCGGCAAGCTCGAAAGCTATGGCGAGACCCTCCAGATCATCCATCCCGATCTTGGCGAACCGGACGAATCGTTCCGGGAGCGCGAGGCGATCTATCCGCTGTCGGAAGGGCTGACCTCGCGCCGCCTTGGAGGTTTCGCCGCGCAGGCGATCGAGCGCGCGCCCGACCTTGCCGAATGGATCGAGCCGGGGCTGAAAGCGAAGCGCGGCTGGCCCGACTGGCGCGAGGCGCTGCAACGCATACACGCCGACCCCGCCGACAAGACCGCGCGAGAAAGGCTCGCCTATGACGAGATATTCGCCAACCAACTGGCGATGACGCTGGTGCGGGCCGATACGCGCAAGCGGCGGGGCAGGGCGCTGGTCGGCGACGGGCGGCTGCGCGATCAACTGCGGCTGCCCTACACCCCGACCGGCGCGCAATCGCGCTCGGTCAAGGAGATCGAGGGCGACATGGCGCAGACCGCGCCGATGCTGCGCCTGCTCCAGGGCGACGTCGGGTCCGGCAAGACGCTGGTCGCGGCGATGAGCCTGCTGGTCGCGGTCGAAGCCGGCGCGCAGGGCGCGATGCTGGCCCCCACCGAGATTCTCGCGCGCCAGCATTACGAGACGCTGCGCAAGACGCTCGCCGGCGTCGATGTCCAGATCGCGGTGCTCACCGGACG
>JBKBTU010000511.1:0-670 GCA_046290715.1 Sphingomonas sp.
CACGCGGCGCGGTCCTGCGGCCATACCAGCAGCGACGCCCCGTCGGCGAGGTCGAGGCGACAGCCATAAACCGGGCGGATCGCGATACCCTGCTGCGCCAGCTGGTCGCACGCGAACAGCGCCTGCACCACCCCGCCCAGCGAATTGCGGTCGGTGATGCCGAGTGTTCGATATCCCATCAACGCGGCTGCGGCGAACAGCTCCTGCGGCGCCGACGCCCCGCGCAGGAACGAGAAATGCGTGGTGACTTGAAGCTCGGTGTAGCTCACCCGAACAGCCCGTGGAGATACCAGCTGAGGTCGCCGGTTACCGCGCGCTCGCCATCGCCGCGGCGGAACAGCCAGTAACGGTGCCCGCCCTCATCCTCGACCCGGAAATAGTCGCGCACGGCATGCGTCTCGGCCGAACGCCGCCACCATTCGCCCGCGATCCGCTCCGGCCCGTCGGCGCGCACCACGCGCACCGTGCGCCCGCGCCAGGTGAAGCGGCGCGGCGGCTGGTCGGGCAGTTCGGCAAGGACATGGTCGAGCCGCTCGGGCCGCGCGAGCAGCCGCGCCGGGCGTGGCCAGTCGGGGCGCCACGGGTCCGGCGGTGCCGACGACTGCAGCTGGCGGACATCGTCCGGCTTCATCCGCATGGCGCCGCGGTCGGGAGGATCGAGGATCGCGTC
>JBKBTU010000512.1:0-669 GCA_046290715.1 Sphingomonas sp.
GGAATGGGAAACGGTCGTCGTGCAACCGATAGCCGCGCACGAAATCGCGCAACACGAACGTCTCGAAGAACCAGGTCGTGTGCGCCAGATGCCATTTGGCGGGTGAAGCGTCGTCCATCGACTGCACGCTGGCATCGGCATCGGACAGCGGCGCGACCAGATCGGTGGACAGCCCCCGCACTGCGCGAACTCGCGCTTCTAGCGTTGAGCAGCACGCGGCGGGACTCGCCTTCGTTCGCATTTCGTTCTCCTAGCCCGAAGCGCGACGAGGATCAAATCCTCAATTCAGCGATGCGCCCCCGGTTTCCACAGAACGTCGCCACCCGCATTTTGGTTCATTTCGCGCGCAAGCACGAACAACAGGTCGGACAGGCGGTTGAGGTAGATGACCGCCTGCGGGTTGATCGGCATCATGCTTGCCGCCGCGGTCGCGCTGCGCTCGGCGCGGCGCACGATTGCGCGCGCCAGATGGATCGCCGCCGCGCCCGCCGACCCGCCCGGCAGGATGAAGCTGGTGAGCGGCGGCAGCGCGGCATTGGCGGCATCGATTGCCGCTTCGAGCCGCGCGACCTGCGCCGGCACGATGCGCAGCGTCATTTCGTCCGGTGTGAAGTCCTCGCCCGGCGTGGCCAGATCCGCGCCCAGGTCGAACAGGTCGTTCTGGATGCT
>JBKBTU010000513.1:0-668 GCA_046290715.1 Sphingomonas sp.
TCCGGTTCCTGCCGCTGCGTCGTGAAGCGCGACTGGCCGGGGCGGCGCTTGTCGAGGAAGGGCTGGATATCAGCTTCGCTGAGGTCGAGGCGCGGCGGGCAGCCATCGACCACCGCACCGATCGCGGGGCCGTGGCTCTCGCCGAAAGTGGTGAAGCGCAGGACGCGGCCAAAGGTGTTGAAGCTCATGGCGTCACCTCCTCGCTCAAAGCCACACGATTTGGAAGCAAGAAGGATCGCGGGTCGGGCAAAGCCGCTATGGTGTCATGCGTCCCGCGCGAGCGCTGCAAAGGCGCCCGCATGGGCGGCGACACCGCGCACGCCGCACGGAACCTTCCCGTCCTGCAGCGCGAGCGCCATCAGGTTGTCGCCGGCATAGGGCGAGTCGAACCCGCGCGCGAGGTCGGCGGCATAGCCGAAGCGGCCGTAGTAAGCCGGATCGCCGAGCACGAAGCTGAGCAGATAGCCGGCATCGCCAAGGTGCTGGTGCCCGGCGGCGATCAGCGCCTCGGCCACGCCCTGCTGCCGATACGCCGCCGCGACCGCGACCGGTGCGAGCGCGACGGCGGCAAGGGCGACGTCGTTGACGCGCACATCCATCCGGCTGAACGCGACCATGCCTGCGAGCGCGCCGGTCTCCTCGTCATCCGCGACCAAGGTCAGCACCAT
>JBKBTU010000514.1:0-348 GCA_046290715.1 Sphingomonas sp.
GGGCTTCCGGCTGACCATGGGCGACGATCTTGCCGCAGCGATGGCGACGCGGCACCTGATCGAATTGGGTCACACGCGGATCGGTTTCATCGCCGGGTCGCTGGAATATGAACTCAGCGGCTGGCGCGTCGATGGCTGGCGCGCGGCGATGGACGAAGCGGGCCTCTCCACCGAAGGGATGCTGGCGCAGGGCGATTTCAGCATCGAATCCGGCCGCGCATGCGCCCCGCAGCTGATCGACGCCGGTGCCACCGCGATCATCGCCAGCAACGATCAGATGGCGCTGGCCACACTGGAAGTCGCGCGCGCACGCGGTCTGTCCGTTCCCCACGACCTGTCGATCGTCAG
>JBKBTU010000514.1:358-666 GCA_046290715.1 Sphingomonas sp.
CCGGTGGTCCGCTTCGCGCATCCCCCGTTCACTGCGGTCGAACAGCCGATTGCGGCGGTGACCGCGCGTGCAGTGGAGCTGATCATCGGCGCGCGCGCCTGCCGCGCCGCGCTCGACACGCCTGTCGTCGTCACGCCATCGCTAACGGTCCGCGAATCGACCGCACCGCCGCGGTCCTGACGGCCCCAGACCGCTAGTCCTTACCGCCCCGATGCTGCGTGAAGCGGCGGCGGTGTTTGGGACTGCGCCGTGGGAGGGGGTGGGGGGGGAGCCGGCGGTGTTGTTTTAGGGGGGCTTGGGTCGTTAGC
>JBKBTU010000515.1:0-662 GCA_046290715.1 Sphingomonas sp.
CGGTGGCCGATCGGCAATGGCCAGGTGAGTGCGCTGATCGATCGCGCCGGGCGCTTCGTCTGGGCGTGCGCGCCCAAGGTGGATGGCGATCCGCTCTTCTCCTCGCTGCTCGACGGGCGCGATCCGCGTTCCGACGATGCGGTCGGGCTGTGGGCGATCGACCTGGAGGACTGCGCCAGCGTCGAGCAGCATTATCTGACCAACACGCCGATCCTGATCACGCGCATGACCGACAGCAACGGCAGCGCGATCGAGATCACCGATTTCTGCCCGCGGTTCGAGCGGTTGGGGCGGATGTATCGCCCGGTCGCCTTTGCGCGGATCGTGCGCCCGGTCCACGGATCGCCGCGCATCTGTGTGCGGCTGCGTCCGACGCGCAACTGGGGCGATCCGGCGGTGGTGACCACGGCGGGGTCGAACCATATCCGCTATCTGCTCGACGGGATGCAGCTGCGGTTGTCGACCAATGCGCCGGTCGGGCTGCTAATGGACGAGCGCTGCTTCCGCGTCGAACGCCCGCTGCACTTCTTCCTCGGCCCGGACGAGAGCTTCGCCGGCAACCTCGCGACCACGCTTGAGGAAATGCTCGGCTACACCAGCTATCACTGGCAGAATTGGGCGCGCGGTCTCGCGACGCCGTTCGAGTGGCAGGATGTGGTGAT
>JBKBTU010000516.1:0-661 GCA_046290715.1 Sphingomonas sp.
CTGCGCGATCGTGGTGCGACCGGGAATCGGATAGACATAGAAGTCGCCGATCCGCTCGCGGCCCGCCGTCTCGGTCCCCGGCACCATCACCGACCCCATGCCGCGCCCACCGCCGCCAACCGCGCCCGCGACCAGCAGCGTGTTGGCGTTGGTGTAGGTCGTGCCGCTGTTGTTGGTGAGCGTCAGCCAGCCCTGGACATCGATCTTGCCCGCCTTTTCGTCGAACAGCGCGACATAGTCGGACTTCCACCCCATCCCATAGGTCAGGTAGCTCAGCGTCACCGGCCGCGATCCCGCGGCATCGGCATCCAACGTCACCGACAGCGTCGGGCGCGCGCGCAGGCTGGGGGGCAGCGACGGGAAGATCACCCGGTCGTCCTTGCCCAGCACCTCGATCCGCCCGCCGATCTCGACCACCGTACCGTCATTATAGGCGAGCACCTTGGCCGGCAGGCTTTGCCCGCCACGCACGACCGTTACCGACTGGCCGACCGCCTTTTCCATCAGCGCTTCGGGGGTGAGCAGGTCGAAGTCGAAATTCTGCTCGACGATGGTCGCGCCGGGCGCGCCGATCGTCACCGTCTCCGGCCGGATCTGGGCCGACACGTCGGGAAAATCCTGCTTCGACTTGCCCGCAGGCAGGCGCAGCTCGCGCTTGTCC
>JBKBTU010000517.1:0-658 GCA_046290715.1 Sphingomonas sp.
GCTCCGCGCCATCGACGCCTGAAACGCTGCAGCTGCCCGCGGCGGTTGCGGCGCGCTGAGGGATCAGCCCCGCAGGGACACGTCCACAGTAAGACCCGGCAAGCCCGGCGGCGGCTTATCGCATGCGATCCGGTCGGCATCGGCGCGCGCGCGGTCGAGGATTGCGGCAGGTACATCAGCGCGATGCGTTACGCGGTCCGCCTGCGCCAGCCAGCGCGCCTGGCGCAGCGTCAGATCGTCGGGGTCGGAAGAGGTCAGCACGATCGTCTCGATCCGGTCGCCGGGCACCTCCGACCCGGCGATCCAGCGCGCGACCGCCTCGCCATCCTGCGCCTGCAACGGATCGAGCGGCCCGCTCAATCCAGCGCCGAGCGCGCGCCGCCGCTCGCCGCCCGACGCGGTCGCGGCCTCGCGCGTCAGGTCGATGCCCAGCTGGTCGGCAATGGCCTCCGCCTCGTGCTGCGCCGGCGCATCGTCGCCTGACAGGACATAGTCCATCAGCGTGACGCACCCCGCCATGCGCGGCTCCTGTTCCAGCATCACGACGCGCGTGCCCGGCTGGATCGTCCGGCGGCCCTCGTCGGCGTCGACCTGCCCCGCGATCAGCTTGAGCAACGTCGTCTTGCCCGCGCCGTTGCGTCCGATCAGCGCGAGCCGG
>JBKBTU010000518.1:0-351 GCA_046290715.1 Sphingomonas sp.
CCGCGATCCGCTGGCGGACGC
Source organism: Sphingomonas sp. (assembly GCA_046290715.1). Classification (GTDB taxonomy): domain Bacteria; phylum Pseudomonadota; class Alphaproteobacteria; order Sphingomonadales; family Sphingomonadaceae; genus Sphingomonas. The sequence continues at coordinate 22 of JBKBTU010000518.1, forward strand.
GCCGAGCCGTCTCCGGCTTGGACAGCCAGATCGGCAGCAGCACCTCGCGGATCAGCGATCCCTCGATCTCGCTGACGAGGCGCTTGCCGAGCTTGGGGAAGGCGTAGGTCGTCAGCGTGTTGATCCACTGATCCTGATGCTTGCCGTTCTTCCAGCTCGCCTTCTATTCCTCGTGCACGCGGCCAGCGGCTTCCTTGAAGGTGGGGATGGGATCGACGACCTTCTTGCGCTCGGCGATGGGATCGAGGCCCAGCGCGATCTGGCGGCGGAGTTCGGCTGCCTTCGCGCGAGCATCGGCCAGCGACAACACCTTCAGCGATCCAACGTCGC
>JBKBTU010000518.1:360-658 GCA_046290715.1 Sphingomonas sp.
CGACGCTTTCCCGCGATCGTCGCGCGCAACTTCCATCGCGCAGCCCCACCGGACCCGATCACGAGCATGAGTCCGTCGCCATCAACATAGCTGCCCGGCTCGGTAAGCGCCTTCACCTTCAGCGCCGTGAGCTTGCCCATCTCGCCTCCGATCCGCCCTCCTGGCCCACAATCTGGCCCACAGCCGAGCGCGGATTGGGGTGGATGGCCGCGTACATCAGCGGACACTGAAACCGCTGATTTCTGCGGTCTTTTACCAGTTTCGGGGTTGATCAGCTAGGCCAGAAAATGGCTGAAAT
>JBKBTU010000051.1:0-2288 GCA_046290715.1 Sphingomonas sp.
GGCCGAGATGTTCATCGTCATCAGGAAGTTGTCGAGCGTGGTGTCGTAGTAGCGGCCGCGGAGCTGCGACTTGTCGGAGAAGCCGATGGCATGGACGACGAAATCGATCGTCGGCCATTCCCGCGCCAAAGCCTCGAAGGTCGCGTCGAGCGCGTCCATGTCGCTGACGTCGCAATCGAACAGGCGGGCGACGCCGAGTTGCTCGGCGAGCGGGCGCACCCGCTTCTCCATCGCGGCGCCCTGGTAGGAAAAGGCGAGCTCGGCGCCATGTTCGGACAGTTGCTTGGCGATCCCCCAGGCCAGCGACTTGTCGTTCGCCAGTCCCATGATGAGACCCCGCTTGCCAGCCATCAAACCCGTCACGCCGTCTTCGCCTCCGCTGTCGTCGCGGCCTCCTTTAGCGCCGGTTCCGGGGGTTCGGCTAGAGCCGCATTGAGATGCGCGCCGAAGACGAGGCCGAGGCCGATTAGGTAGAAGAACAGCAGCATCACGACGACGCCGGCGAGGCTGCCGTAGGTGAGGTCGTAGCCGCCGAGCGAGCTCAGCGCCTTGGGCAGCAGCGCGGTCATGCTGATCCACCAAGCGGCGGTGAACAGCGCGCCCGGCCATTTCGGGCAATTGGTGTAGCGGTATTTCGCCGGCGTCACCGAATAGAACAGCAGGTAGAGTGCGCCGTACATCACCAGCCCGGGGATGATCCGCGAAAGGCCGACCCAGCCGGCGACGCCTTCGGCGAAGGGCAGCAGGCGGTAGATGAACTGTTCGGCGGCGGTGAGGATGCCCTGCACCAGGAAGCTCATCAGCGCGATGATGACGGACAGGATGATGACGCCCGAGGAGGATAGCCGCGATTTCCAGAACGGCGCGGTCGCCTTCAACCCGTAGGCGCGGTGGAAGATGTCGCGGATCGTCTCGACGAAGCTGCCGACCGTCCACAGGCCGACGAGCCCGCCGAGCCAGAGCAGCGATCCGGTGCGCGCGACGAGCACGTCGGCGATCGGTTTCCTCAGGATATCGGCGACGTTGGGCGGCAGCACGTGCAGGAACGAGGCGACGGCGCGTTGCGTCTCCGCGCTCTGCCCGAGCAGCGACAGCACCGCCGCCGCGGTGATGAAGAACGGAAACACGGTCATCAGCGCGAGATAGGCGAGGTTGCCGGCGTGGATGAAGCCGTCGTTGAACACGCCCAGCGCGGACCGTTTGACGACCTCGATCGTGGCGGGTCCGGGCTTCAGCTTCGCGAGGCGATGGCGGGTGCCGTGGCGCTGGTGCGCGCGGTCTTCGGGAGTGAGGGCTGCGGTATCGGTCACTCCGGCTTCAGACGCCCATCGCGCCCCGCGGGTTCCGCGCGTCGGTCCAGCTTGCCGCGAACTGTTGCAGCGCTGCATCATCCGCCGGCACGTCGATCATCAGCGTCACCAGCTGATCGCCGCGCGTGCCGTCCTTGCGATGGAAGCCTTTTCCCTTCAGGCGCAGCGTCTTGCCGGAAGTCGTGCCCTTGGGGATGGTCAGCATCACGGCCTTGTCGACGGTCGGCACGCGCACCGCGCCACCCAGAACCGCCTCGCCGAGCGTGATCGGCAGGTCGAGCCGCACGTCGTCGCCGTCGCGGGTGAAGAAGCGATGGCCCTGCACCTCGATCGCGACGATCGCGTCGCCGGCGCCGCCCGGACCCTGCTCGCCCTTGCCGGCAAGCTTCATCTGCGTGCCGGTTTCGACGCCCGCGGGCAGCTTGAGGTCGATCGTCTTGCCGTCGCCCAGCGTCACGCGCTGCGGGCTGAGCGTCGCGGCGTCGATGAAGGGGACCTGCAAGCGGTAGGTGATGTTGGCACCCTTGGGCTGCGGGCGCCGGCCGAATCCGCTGGCGAAGCCGCCGCCGCGCGCCTGCCCGCCGCCGAACAGCCCTTCGAAGATATCGCTCATGTCGGCATCGCCGCCGCCGAATTCGAAGCCGGCGCTGCTGAACCCGCCGCCGGGACCCCCGGCACGGCCGCCCGCACCCGGCCGCGCGCCCCCGCCGAAGCCGAAGGGCGAGGCGGGGTTGCCGTCGCCGTCGATCTCGCCGCGGTCGAAGCGCGCGCGCTTGTCCTTGTCGGTCAGCAGGTCATAGGCGCTCGTGACCTGGCTGAACCGTTCCGCCGCCTTGGGATTGTCCTTGTTGCGGTCGGGATGCAGCTCCTTCGCGAGCTTGCGGTACGCTTTCTTGATGTCCGCCTCGGACGCGCCGCGGGCGACGCCCAAGGTCTGATATGGATCGGCCATTGGTTCCCCGTTGGTGTATTACCCAC
>JBKBTU010000051.1:2386-8214 GCA_046290715.1 Sphingomonas sp.
GCGTCGGCAATCCGTCGGCCAAGTCCGACAGCGAGAGCAACGGCGGCGCCTATCCCAATCCGCATACCGGCAAGGGCCAGCAGGACGACGTCGGCGGCGGCTTCCTGGGCCATGGCGGGCAGAGCGGAATGGACTATTCCGGCACCGGCGACGGCGATACCGACGAAGAGGTCGGCAATGAGAATGCGGTGACGAAGTAGCATCCACTTTCGTCATCCCCGCGCAGGCGGGATCCATGGTGGCGGCGCGGCTGCCGGCGTGCGCCACACTGGCGGCGGCCTGTCCATGGATCCCGGCGTTCGCCGGGATGACGATAAGGGGGCGGGGCCAAGCCTATTACAGCGGCGCCACGTCGACGCTGACCGCCATGTTCTGCGCCTGCGACCCCAGCACGACGCCGTCGACCGGCGCGATCTCGGCATAGTCGCGGCCGACCGCCATGACGATATGGTCGCCCGCCATCCAGATGCCGTTGGTCGGATCGAGCCCGACCCAGCCGTGCACCGGCCCGCACCACAGCAAGACCCAGGCATGCGTCGCGTCGGCGCCGACCAGCCGCGGCTGCCCTTTCGGCGGAATCGTACGGATATAGCCGCTCGCATAGGCGGCGGGCAGGCCGGCGGCGCGCAGGCCGGTGATCATGATCTGCGCGAAATCCTGGCAGACGCCCTTGCGCTTGAGGAACGCCTCGTGCGGCGGCGTGTCGACCAATGTCGCGGTCGGATCGAAGGCGAAATCCGCCTGGATGCGACGCGCGAGCGCGATGCCCGCCTCCAGACTGCCGCGTTCGGGCGCGAGGTCGGGCGCGCAATAGGCGGCGATCGCATGATCGAGCGGGATTAGCGGCGAGGGAAAGAGATAGTTGGCGGGCCCCGCCGCCGACAGGTCGCGGCTCGCACGCGCGAGCGACGCGATCTCGCCGAGCGTCGGATCGCCGGCGTCGGGAACCGGCACCAGCCGGTCGACGCGCATCCGCGAGCGGCTCTCGATCGTCAGTTCGCGCACCGGCGTGTCGATCGTCAGCCGCGCGACGTTGGCGAGCCCCGCCTCGGCGCGGGCCGGGCGCAGGCGGCCGACCGGCTCGACGGTCAGCGCATAATCCTCGAGGCTCTGCCCCGGCCAGTCGATCGGCTGGAGCCGGAGGTTGCAGCGCGCGAAGCGGACGTTGCCGGCATAGTCGAAACGCGTGATGTGGCGGATGTCGTAGAGCATCATGCCAGCGTCAGCCCGACCGCGCGCAGCGGCTCGGCGCCTTGCAGGAAATAGCGGCGCGCCACCGCCTCCGACAGCAGCGCCAGCCGCCGCTCGATGTCGCCGAGCGTGTCCGCATCGAGCGTCGCCGCGGTGGTGAGCGCGAGCGCGGCGGCGAGTGCGCGGCCCTGCGCCTGCTGGGCTTCGGGCATGCCGTCGTCGCTCAGCACGGGAAGCGCACGCAATCGTTCGCCGATCCGTTCCGCTTGGTAGGCGAGGGAGCGCGGATTGTCGGGATCGAGCGCGACGAGATCGACCACCGGCACCCGCGCGATGCCGGTGAGGTAGCGCTGGCGATAGCTGATCTGACTGTCGGCGAGGTCGAGCAGGGTGGAAAGGTCGTCCGCGGTCGCACCCGGCGTGCCGAACAGGCGCACGGCGCGCGCCATCGCGATGCCGCGCTCGACCCGCCGGCCCAGATCGTGGAAGCGCCATGCCGCGGTCCGCCCCATATGCTCCGCAGACAGGCCGGCGATCGCGACATAGCGGCGCTGCAACGATCCGGCGCGGTCGAGCATGCCGCGATGGGTGGGGAAGGGCGCCTCGAGCAGCCGCACCATGTCGGCCGACAGCCGGTCTCGCGAGCCGTCGCCGATGCCGCGGGCGAGGCGGTTGATCGTCGCGATCGAATGCCAGCCCTCGTCCTCCATCGCGGTGCGCGCAAAGGCGGTGAGGTCGCCGCGGCGCAGCGAGGGGGGATGCGGCGCAGCGCCGCCGCCGGCGATGAGGCCGACGAGCTTGCCGACGGTCGCGTCCGACAGCGCGGCGCCGCCGTCCGCCGCGATCGAATGGCCGAGCATCACGCGGATCGCTGCGAGCAATGCCTCGCCGCGCTCGAGATACCGGCCGAGCCAGTAGAAATTGTCGGCGACGCGGCTCGGCAGCGTGCCGGGGTTGCGGCGGACGAGGTGCGAATCGGGAGCTGGCAGCAGCGACACCGGCGCCACCGCCTCGGCACCGTGGATGCAGACGTCGGCCGACCACGTCCCTTCGCCGAGCACGCTCGCACGCGGGTCGGTCGCTTCGCCGATCCGCGCGAAACCGCCGGGCAGCACCGTCCAGCCGCCGCTCGCGTCGCGCGCCGCGAAGACGCGCAGGGTGAACGGGCGCGGCTCCAGCGTCTCGCCGATCACCACCGGCATCGTCGCCAGGCGGACGATCTCCTGCCCGACGTAATCCTGCGGCCGGCGCGCCATGTCGGCGAGCAGCGCGGCGCGCTGGTCCGCGTCGAGTTCGCCGCCGGGCATGGTGCGGCCGCCGGGGAGGCCGAGCGGTACCGGGCCAAAGGCGGAGCCGATCAGCATGCGGTCGAGATCCTCCTCGACACGCGCGCGCTCGCCCGGCTGGCCGCACCACCAGGTCGCGATATTGGGAAGGTGCAGGCTCTCGCCGAGCAGCCGCGTCGCGAGCTGCGGCAGGAAGGCACCGAAGGCGGGCGACTCCAGCACGCCCGCTCCCGGCGCGTTGGCGAGGACGACGTTGCCGGCAGCATAGGCGTCGATCAGCCCGGCAACGCCGATCTGCGAGTGCGAATCGAAGGCGAGCGGATCGAGCAGCCGCGGATCGACCCGCCGCCACAGCGCATCGACGCGCTTGAGGCCGCCGATGGTACGGACGTAGAGCTGGTCTTCGAGCGCGGCGAGATCGGCGCCCTCGACCAGCAGCAGGCCGAGATAGCGGGCGAGATGGGCCTGTTCGGGATAGCTCGGGTTGAACCGGCCGGGCGTCAGCAGGCCGATGCGCGGGTCGGCGCGCCGGCACAAAGCGGCGATGCCGGCGCGGAAGGCGGCGAAGAAGGGGGCATGGCGCTGCACGTTGATCCGCGCCTGCAGCCCGCCGAGCGTGCGGCTGACCGCCAGCCGGTTCTCGAGCGCATAGCCGGCACCGGCGGGCGCGCGCAGGTGATCCGCGAGCACGCGCCACTCGCCGGTCGGCCCGCGACCTAGGTCGATCGCGATGAAATGCAGGTGCTTGCCGCCCGGCGGCTCCAGCCCGACCATCGGCCGCAGGAAGTACGGGCTGCCGGTGACCAGCGCGGCGGGGATCATCCCGCGCTCGACGAGGCGGCCGGCCCCGTAGAGGTCGGCGATCACCGTCTCCATCAGCTCGGCGCGCTGCACGACGCCGCGGCTGATCCCGGCCCATTCGTCCGCGTCGATCAGCAGCGGGACGGGAGAAACGGGCCAGGGCCGCTCGTCCGCCTCGCCGATGATGCGGAAGCCCATGCCGATGTCGGCGGCGTGCCGGCGGACGCGCTCGCGGACATGGTCGAGATCGTCGGAGGCGACCGTCGCCAGTTCCGCCAGCATCGCCGCCCAGGCGGGATCGTCGCTGTCGCACAGCACGTCGCCATGCGTGGCGCGCGCGCAATAGTCGGCGATCCAGCGCCGCGCGTGCGTATCCGCATCGAACAGGGGTGCAGCCTGTGTCGCCATGACCGTCAGCACGTACCCCGTTCAATCCGCGGCGCACCGTGTCCGCATGCGCCGCGCGACGCAACCCTTAAGTCCGCCGTGGCGCGGCTGAGTTGCGCAACCCAGGCTACGATCGTCATAGCTCGTCACCCCGGCTTGTGGCGGGGTGACGGCGCGTACATCTTCGCTAATTCGTTCTAGACATCCGGCAGCACCTGGTCCGCCACGCCCCATCCCGCCAACGCGCGCGAGGTGGCGCGGGCGAGCAGTTCGTCGCGGTCGCGCACGCTCCAGCGCGCCGCGGTGTCGATGTCGCGCAATTCGGTCCACGACACGGGCGCCGCGACCGGAGCACCGGCACGCGCGCGGGCGGAATAGGGCATGATCGCGGTGCTGCCGCGTTGGTTGCGCAGGTAATCGATGAAGATCCGCCCCTTGCGCTTGGCCTTCGTCATCACCGCGACGAACCGCTCGGGCTCGGCGGCGGCGAGCGCACGCGCGAAGCGGTCGGCGAAATCCTTGACCGCGGGCCATTCGGCTTGCGGGGTCAGCGGCACGACGACATGGACGCCCTTGCCGCCCGACAGCAGCGGAAAGCTGGTGAGGCCGATCTCCGCCAGCTGCGCCGAGACGAACTCCGCGGCGCGCTTGGTGTCGGCGAAGGCGAGGCCCTCGTCGGGATCGAGATCGATGACCAGCCGGTCCGGCTTTTCGATCGGATCGATCCGCGATCCCCAGCCGTGGAACTCGATCGTCCCCATCTGGACGCAGGCGACCAGCCCGTCGGCATCGTCGACCCATAGATAGGGTTCGACCGATCCGTCCTTCTCGCGGACGTCGACGTGGTGGACGTATTCGCCGAAGCTGCCGGCATCGTGCTTCTGGAAGAAGCAGGCGCGCGCCCGGCCCTGCGGACAGCGCACCAGGCTGACCGGACGCCGCCCTGCCCAGGGCAGCATCACCGGCGCGAGCGCGGCATAATAGTCCGCGAGCTCGCCCTTGGTGACGTCGCTGTCGGGGAAGATGACGCGGTCGCGGCTGCTGACCGTGACATGGATCGCGGGGGCCTCGGGTGCGGGTTCGGCGATCTCGCCGACGACCTCGGCTGCGGGTTTGTCGCCGCGCAGGCCGATGAAGCTCGGGTGGCGCAGCACCTTGTCTGGCGTCACCTCGGTATAGGCGATCTCCGCGACCAGTTCGGGGCGGATCCATCGCGCGCCTCGCAAGGCGGCACGGTGCGGTTTGATGCTCTCTGCGCTCACGGAGGGTGCGTCGACGGCGAGCGCCGCCATCCGTTCGGCAAGCTCGTCCATCATCGCATGATCGAACCCGGTGCCGACCTTGCCCGCGTAGCGATAGCCCTTGCCCCCGCCCTTGTCGTCGCGCAGGCCGAGCAGCAGCGACTTGAAACCGCGATTCTTGTCCGACCGCATCCAGCCGACGATGACGAACTCCTGCCGCTGGATGCATTTCGTCTTGAGCCATGCCTTGGTCCGGCCCGCCGCATAAGGCGCATCCGCGCGCTTCGAGACGACACCCTCCAGCCCCTCGCGGCACATCGTCTCGAACAGGCGCTCGCCCGCGCCGATCACGTGCTCGGCGAACTGGATGCGCTCGCCGCCAGGAACGATCGCGCGCAGCCGTTCCTTGCGTTCGAGCGTCGGCAGGCCGGTGAGGTCCTCGCCGTCGACCGCCAGCAGATCGAAGGCGAAGAGCGTCATCGCGCCGGCGGTGCTGATCGCGTCCTTCAACGTCGAGAAATCCGGCCGCCCGTCCTTGAACGCGACGATCTCACCGTCGATGAGCGCGTCATCGACCGGCAGCGCGGCGGCGGCTTCGGCGATGCCCGCGAACTTGTCGGTCCAGTCGAGGCCGCTGCGCGTGAAGACCCTGGCCGTACCACCCGACACGGCGACAAGCGCGCGATAGCCGTCGTATTTCACCTCGTGCAGCCAGCCCGAACCGGCGGGCACGCTGTCGACGAGCGTGCAGAGTTGGAGCTCTCTGAAATCCTCCCCGGCACGGGGAGGGGGACCAGCGGAGCTGGTGGAGGGGCAGCCAAGCAGTGCCTCGCCTGTGGCGGGGGCGGCCCCCACGGCGGGCGGCGGCGGGGCCCCCCCCCCCGGCGGGGGGGGGTTGGGGGGGACCAGGGGGCCCCGAGGC
>JBKBTU010000051.1:8224-13120 GCA_046290715.1 Sphingomonas sp.
CCCCGGCGGGGGGGGGGGGCCCCGCGGTGGTGGTGGGGGCCCCGCCAAGCAGGGCCTCGCCTGTGGCTGCCCCTCCACCACCGGCTGGCGCCGGCGGTCCCCCTCCCCGTGCCGGGGAGGATTTGCGAAGACCCTTCGACACCTTCGCTCGTGCTGGCGAGGATTTCGCGCGCTTTCCTTCGGCGATCTCGGCCATCGTGCGGCCGGTCGCGACGCTGGTCAGCGCCTCCTCGGTCAGGGTGTCGGTGCCGCCGGCATAGGCATCGTCGATCTTGCGCAGCAGCCAGTTCTCGGCGCGTTCCTTGCCGCGCGGTTTGAGGCGGATGAGCAGCCATTCGCCCTTCATCCGCTCGCCGTCGAGCGTGAAGTGGAGGTGGCCCTTGTCGAGGTCCTTCGCCGACTTGCCCGCGACCGGTGCCCAGGTGCCGCGGTCCCACAGCATCACCGTGCCGCCGCCATATTCGCCCTTGGGGATCGTCCCCTCGAACGTCGCATAGGACAAGGGATGATCCTCGGTGCGCACCGCCAGCCGCTTCTCGTCGGGGTCGAGGCTGGGGCCGCGCGTCACCGCCCAGCTCTTGAGGACGCCGTCCACCTCCAGCCGGAAGTCCCAGTGCAGCCGCGTCGCGTCGTGCTTCTGCACCATGAAGCTGTTCCCGTGACCGGGTTCCAGCGTGCCCGCCGGTTCCGCGGTCTTGGCGAAATCGCGCTTCGCGTTGTAGCGGGCGAGGGGATCGGCCTCAGGCACGTTTCTTCGCCGGTGCCTTGCGCGGCGCCGCCTTCTTCTTGTCGGGGGTCGCCGCGGCGCCGCCCGATTTCTCCATCGACTTCTTGAGCGCCGCCATCAGGTCGACGACGTTGCTGCCGGATTTTCCGCCGCCCTCGTCCTTGTCCTCGATCACCTTGCGGCCCTTCGCCTTGCGCTTGCGCTCGACCAGGTCCTTCAGCGCGTCGACGTAGCGGTCGTGGAATTCCTGCGGGTCGAAGGCAGCGGTCTTCTTGTCGATCAGCGCCTCGGCGAGGTCGAGCAGCTCGGCGTCGGGCTTCGCTTCGGGGATCTCGCGGAAGTAGCTCTGCGCCTTGTTGACCTCGTCGGCGTAGCGCAGCGTCTCGAGCACCATGCCGCGCCCGCACGGCTTCAGGCTGACGACATATTCGCGGCCGCGCATCGCGAGCTGCCCCAGCCCGACCTTGCGGGTCCGCCGCAGCGCCTCGCGCAGCACGATGAACGCTTCCTCGGCGAGGTCGTCGGCAGGGACGACGAAATAGGGCTTCTCGTAATAGAGCACGTCGATCTCGCTGGCGTCGACGAACTGGGTGAGCTCCAGCGTCTTCTTCGATTCGAGCTTCACCGCGTCGATCTCGTCCTGCTCCAGCAGCACGAACTCGCCCTTTGAGACCTCGTAGCCCTTCATGATCTCGTCGGTGTCGACCGGGCCGACGCCGGTGACGACCTTCTCGTAATGGATCGGCTTGCCGGTAGGCTCGTGGATCTGCTTGAACGCGACGGTCGCGCCGCTCTTCGTCGCCGAGTAGATCTCGACGGGGATCGATACGAGGGCGAGCCGGATCTGTCCTTGCCAATAGGCGCGTGCGGGCATGAGCGTCTTTCCGTTGCGGAAGCGATTCAATTCGCAGGAGAAAGAGTCGTTCCGCGCACACTTCCTCCGCGCCGGGGGGAGGACTGTGACAGACAGGGCATTTGCGCTAAGGACCCGCGCATGGCCGACGATCCTTTCGCCCTGTTCGATGCCTGGTATGCCGAGGCGCGGGGCAGCGAGCCCAACGACCCCAATGCGATGGCGCTCGCCACCGTCGATGCCGCCGGTCAGCCGTCGGTGCGGATGGTGCTGCTGAAGGGCCATGGTCCCGACGGCTTCGTCTTCTACACCAACCGCGAGAGCCGCAAGGCGGACGATCTGGCGGCGGTGCCCAAGGCGGCGCTGCTGTTCCACTGGAAGTCGCTGCGCCGCCAGATCCGCGTCGAGGGCGCGGTGACGCGGGCGAGCGATGCCGAATCCGATGCCTATTTCGCCAGCCGCGGGCGCGACTCGCAACTCGGCGCTTGGGCGTCCGACCAGTCGCGCCCGCTCGCCACACGGGCGACGTTCGAGGAGCGGTTCGAGGCGGCCAAGGCGCGCTTCGACGGCGGCGACGTGCCGCGCCCGCCGTATTGGGGCGGCTATCGCGTGACGCCGGTGCGGATCGAGTTCTGGCAGGATCGCGCGCATCGCCTGCACGAGCGCCGTCTGTTTACCCGCTCCGGCGAGCAGGGGGGCTGGACCGAAGGATTGCTCTACCCATGACCCGCGACGAACAGCGCCGGTTCCTGCCGCTGGCGACGCGCGCAGCGCTCGCCAGCGTGGCGATGGCGTGCTTCCTGCTCGCCTTGAAGAGCTTCGCCGCGTGGCAGACCGGGTCGGTGGCGATGCTCGGCAGCTTGGCCGACACCGCGCTCGACCTGCTCGCCAGCCTCGTCACGCTGTACGGCGTCCGCCTCGCGGCGACGCCGGCCGATCACGACCACCGCTTCGGCCACGGCAAGGCGGAGGCGCTGGCGGCACTGTTCCAGGTCGCGCTCATCACCGCCTCGGCGGGCGCGATCGCGTGGCGCGCGATCGTCGCACTGGGGCAGGACGGTGCGACCGCCGACGCCGACTTCGGCATCGGCGTGTCGGTCGTCGCGATCCTCGCGACGGTGGTGCTGCTCTGGTACCAGCGCAGCATCATCCGTCAGACCGGATCGGTCGCGATCATGGCGGACAACGTCCACTACCAGTCGGACGTGCTGCTCAACGGATCGGTGATCCTGGCGCTCGTGCTCGATCAGTATCTCGGCTGGCACAAGGCGGACCCGGTGCTCGGCATCGTCATCGCGCTATGGCTCGCCTGGGGGGCGTTCCAGGCCTCGTCGAATGCGATCGACCAGCTGATGGACAAGGAATGGCCGGAGGACCAGCGCGCCGCCTTCCTCGACGTCGCCGCGCGCCAGCCGGGGCTGAAGGGCATCCACGACTTCCGCACGCGACGCTCGGGCAGCCACGATTTCGCGCAATTCCACATGGAGGTCGACCGCGACCTGACCGTCGGCGCGGCGCACGACATCGTCGAAGGCGTCGAGCGGACGCTGCGGCAGACCTTCCCCAAGGTCGAGGTGCTGATCCACCTCGATCCCGAGGGGCATGTCGACACCGACAATCCGCTGGTCGAGGCGGACGTCACCCCCCATTGGTTCGGAAAACGCCTGTGAGAATCCCCTTCGCCCAGATCGACGCCTTTGCGGAGAGCGCGTTCGGCGGCAATCCCGCCGCGGTCATGCCGCTCTCGGCGTGGCTCGACGACGACGTGCTGCAAAGCATCGCGGCGGAGAACAACCTCAGCGAAACCGCCTTCATCGTTCCGCATCAAGGGGATGAGGCGGATTTCGACCTGCGCTGGTTCACCCCCGCCGCCGAGGTCGCGCTGTGCGGCCATGCGACGCTGGCGAGCGGTCATTTCGTGCTGTCGTCGGACGACGACCGGCATGCCGTCCGCTTCGCCACGCGGCAGGCGGGGGTGCTGGAGGTGGCGCGCGAGGGCGACCGCTATCGCATGGCACTGCCGGCCTGGGGGCCGATGCCCAAGCCGCTCGACGACATCGTCGCCGCACTGGGCGTCGAGGCGGTCGAGACGCTATGGCACGACAAGGGCTATGCGCTGGTAATCGTCGCGGACGAGGCTGCGGTTCGCGCCGCCCGTCCCGACGACCGCGCGCTCGCCGCGCTGGGGCCGATCGTCACGATCGTCGCGGCGCGCGGGGACGCGACCGACATCGTCAGCCGCGTCTTCACCGCCTATTTCGACATTCCGGAAGACCCGGTCACCGGATCGGCGCATGCGGTGATGGTGCCGTATTGGGCGAAGGTGCTCGGGCGCGACCGGTTCACCGCCTATCAGGCGAGCCGCCGCGGCGGCCTGATCACCTGCGCGCTCGAAGGGGAACGGGTGATCCTGGGCGGGGCGTGCGTGACGGTGATCGAGGGGACGTTTTTGCTGCCGTAGATAACCTTCGTCATCCCGGCGCACGCCGGGATCCATGGATGCCATTCGGTCGGCGTAGGCGCGTACCATCAGCCGCTCGTGTCCGTGGATCCCGGCGTGCGTCGGAATGACGATGGGGGCGGGGAAGGAACGCCTACCGCCCCCGGTTCCTCGTCATCGGGTCGGGCTTCTTCGGCTTCACCCAACCCTCGGGCGGTTCCACGTGCTGGCGGCTGGTGCCGAGGCCCATCGCGCCCGGCTGCTGGCGCTCCAATCCGGTCGGATCGGCGTCCGCGCCGCCGCTGCGCAGCAGGCTGATCCGGTCGCGCAGCCGACCGGCCGTTTCGAAATCGAGCGCCGCGGCGGCGGCCTCCATCTCGGCCTGCAACGCGGCGATCGAGACGGTCATGCCGCCTGCGCCACCCGCGCCGGCTCGGTCGCGGCGATCCAGCCGCCGCCGAGCACGCGTTCCCCGGCGTAGAGCACCGCCGCCTGCCCCGGCGCGACCCCGTATTCGGGCGCGTCGAACAGCAGGCGATCGCCGTCGAGCAGCGCCGGCACCGGCTTGGCCATCGAACGGACCTTGGCGGTCAGTGGCCCGCGATGGTCGCCGCCGATCCAGTTGAGGCCGGTGACCCGCGCCGCCGCCACCGCCAGCGCCGCACGCGGACCCACGACGACCTGCCGCGTCGCGGCGTCGACGCGCACCACGTAGAGCGGCTCGGGACTGCCGCCGATCTCCAGGCCGCGGCGCTGGCCGACGGTGAAGTGGATGATGCCGCGGTGCGTGCCGAGCTTCGCGCCGGCGAGGTCGACGATGTCGCCCGCGGTGTCCGCCTCGGGCCTGAGCTTGCGGACGAGGCCGGCGTAGTCGCC
>JBKBTU010000519.1:0-658 GCA_046290715.1 Sphingomonas sp.
CGGCGGCTCGTTGGGTTCGTGGCTGTAGAAGTAGAACCGAAACGCGCCGATCCGCATGACTGTCGGCATGATTACTCCGCCGCCTCGTCCAGCCCCTCACCCAGCGGCGGCATGTTGTGGCCGAGCAGCACCAGAATATCCGCCGCACACTCCACCACATTGCTCCCCGGGCCATAGATCCCCTGCACCCCCGCCTCGCGCAGGAAGTCGTAGTCCTGCGGGGGGATGACGCCGCCTGCGGTGACCTTGATATCGCCGCGCCCGGCTTCGCGCAGCAGGCGGATCAGTTCGGGGATCAGGGTCTTGTGGCCTGCCGCCAGCGACGACGCGCCGACGACGTCGACATCGTTTTCAAGCGCCATTGCGACGGATTCCTCGGGCGTCTGGAACAGCGGGCCGGAGACCACCTCGAAGCCCATGTCACCGAAGGCGCTGGCGATCACATTCGCGCCGCGATCGTGGCCGTCCTGGCCCATCTTGGCGATCATGATGCGAGGCGCGCGGCCAAGGCGGCGGCCCACGGCTTCCACGCCATCCGTCACCTGCGCCCAGCGGCGGTCGAATTCATAGGCGCTGGCATAGACCCCGCTGACCGGCGCAGGCGTGGCATCGTGGCGGCCGAAGACCTCCCCCATCGCCGAGGAGATTTCCCCGAGCG
>JBKBTU010000520.1:0-652 GCA_046290715.1 Sphingomonas sp.
GGCAGCCGCGCGACCAGCGGGGCGAGCACGCGGTCGATGAACACCGCCTCGCGATCGAAGATGTCGATATCCGGATCGGTGACCTCGCCATGGATGCACAGCGGCATGCCGATCGCCGCCATGCGTTCGAGCACGGTACGCAGTTCCGGGTCGCCGATGTCGCGCAGGCTGTCCCCCAGCTCGGCGGGTACGGGTTTGAGCATGGCTGGTGGCTGAACGGGCGCCGCCGGTGTGACGTGACCGTGGGTCATCCGCACCTGCGCGACCGCGGCATAGCCAAAGAAGCGGTTGACCGCGGCGATGATGTCGGGCGCGACATGTTGCAGCATCGGGGCGTGCGCGCCGCTGATCGTCAGGTGCAGCGTCCCGCCCGCCTTGTCGCCGACAATCTCGCGCCAGCGACTGACCACCGAGCTCTGGATAAAACCGAATTTACGAAAGGCGGCGCGGCCGATTTCGGGGACAAGGTCGGAGATCGCGCGCGCCTCGCCGCCGCGCGGCCGTTCATAGACGCGCACCGGCGCCTTGGGCTTTTTCGCCCCTGCCTTCGCCGCCGCCTTTTTGGCGGGCGGGCCGTCGCCGCTGTCTTTCGTCATCGCGGGTGCCATGCCATAGACGGGGGGTGAGCGTCCAGACTTCCGACATCGATGAG
>JBKBTU010000521.1:0-651 GCA_046290715.1 Sphingomonas sp.
GACGACGGCGTCATAGGTGTGATCGATGATCTTGTACGCTGCAGACATCAGACGGGCGCTCCGGTGGTGGTGACGGCGAAGGCAATCTTGAGGATCGAGAAGATCGCGAACACGGCGCCGCCGATGGCGAAGAAGTTGAGCAGGGTCATCAGCACGATCCGGGATTCGTCATGCTGGTAATCCTCGATCACCACCTGCAGCCCCATGCGCAGGTGATAGAAGACGCTGATCACGAGCAGGATCATCGGTACCGCCGCGACCGGCGCGGACAGCCATGCCTGAACCGTTTCATAGCCGAGGTCGGGAAGCCGGATCAGGCTGACGATCAGCCACGTCATCAGTACCAGGTTGGACCCGGCGGTGACGCGTTGATGCCACCAGTGGTGCGTGCCCTCATGCGCCGAGCCGAGGCCGCGGACGCGGCCGATGCTGGTTCCGCTACCCATTACTTCTTCTCCACCGCAATCGGGGTTTCCGTCGCCGGCGCCTTGGCCAGCTCGCCATAGACCAGCCAGCCCCACAGCAGGGCGGTCAGCGTCACCGACACGACCATGGTCAGCACCGCGAAGCTCATGTTCGCCTTCAGCTCATAACCTGCACCGGCATCCAGGAAGAAATGGCGGATGCCCGTCATCATGTGCTGGAAAAAGC
>JBKBTU010000522.1:0-650 GCA_046290715.1 Sphingomonas sp.
CTTTCGCCCTTGCAAGAATCGTGATTGAGGACTAGGTATCAGTCAACAGCGGTTTCGGGGTCCACACCCGAAGCTACCGGAAGAAATTCGCGGGCCGCTTGGCCCGTTTTTCGTTTTTGGAAACCATGACCGATCTTATCGCAAAAACCGCCATCGACCGCCGCCTCGCCGGCATCATCGGCCCTGTCATCGAGGGGCTGGGTTTCGAGCTTGTGCGCGTGCGCCTGATGGGGGGCAAGACGCGCATCCTGCAGATCATGGCAGACCGCCCGGATGGCGGCATCGTGGTCGAAGACTGCGCCACGATCTCCACCGCGGTTTCCGCCGTGCTGGATGTCGAAGACCCGGTCGAAGACAATTACGTGCTGGAAGTCTCGTCGCCGGGCATCGACCGCCCGCTGACACGACTGAAGGATTTCGAGATGTGGAAGGGCTGGGAAGCCCGGATCGAGACGACCGAGCTGATCGACGGCCGCCGCCGGTTCAAGGGCGCGCTGGCCGGGGTCGAGGATGAGGAAATCCTGATCCAGATCGAGGAAAACGGTGAAGAAGTGACCATCGGGCTGCGGTTCGACTGGTTGTCCGATGCCAAGCTGATGCTGACCGACGACCTGATCGCCGAAATGCTGCGCCAGAAGAAGGCCAGCGGC
>JBKBTU010000523.1:0-649 GCA_046290715.1 Sphingomonas sp.
CGCCTGGCTCATGAAATCGCGCCACACCCGTGCCGGGGCACCACCGCCTGCCAGCCCGGCATTGGGACTGTTGTCGTCATTACCCATCCACACACCGGTGATGATCCCGTCGGCATAGCCCAGGAACAGCGCGTCACGATTGTCCTGAGTCGTCCCGGTCTTGCCGAAGGTATCAATCGCAAGCGCCGCGGAGCGACCGGTGCCGCCCGCAACCGTCGCTGCTAGCAGCTCCCGCATCCCGTCCAGTTCGCGGCGCGACAGCGATCGTACCGAGCCGGTCAGCCGCGCCGCCCAGCCAGGCTCGTCCGTGTCTGCCAGGCCGCGCGGGCGCACCGGCATGGTTCCGCTGGCGATCGCGGCATAGGCGGCGGTCAGTTCGAGCAGCGACACGCTCGACGTGCCGAGCGCGATCGAGGCTTCGTTCGGGATCGGGCTGGTAATGCCAAGGTCGCGGGCAGCCTGAATCACTGCCGGCACGCCGACGCGCTGGGTCAGGCGTGCGGCGGCGACGTTGCTCGACCGGGCGAACGCCTCTCGCAGTGTGATCGGGCCACGATAGCGCCCGTCGCTGTTCTTCGGGCTCCAGTCGCCGACGGTGATGGGCTCGTCGCGTACGATCGAATCCGGAGTCATGCCGGAGCGTAATGCG
>JBKBTU010000524.1:0-648 GCA_046290715.1 Sphingomonas sp.
GGGCGACCCCATCCGCGCCCGGACGGATCGCGAAGGCCGAGACATAGGCCCCGAGGCCCGCGTCGAAGCGCGCGATGTTGCCCGGCGCACCGTAGATTCCGCGATAGTCGAGCCCGCCCCAGGGGCGAAGATCGCCGGTGGCGGTGTAGTCCCGGTCTCCCGAGTTCAGGGCGCCCGACTCCTGATACTCATAGCTCGCCAGCGCGGACCCCGACGACCAACTGGCCCCGGCCAGGTGGGAGACGGTGAAATCCTCGGCCCCGCCCTGCGCCGTCGCCGCGCGCAAGCGAGTTTCCTGACCGTCGAAGCTGCGACGCAGGATGACGTTGACGACGCCGGCGACCGCATCCGATCCGTACAAGGCTGAAGCGCCGTCGAGCAGTACGTCCACCCGCTCAAGCGCCGCGCCCGGAATGGTGGAGAGATCGGCGAACTCGCCGCGAGATCCGGTCCCCGCGATGCGGCGTCCGTTGACGAGGACGAGCGTCGAATCCTCCCCCAGACCCCGCAGATTGACGCCGGTCGACAGTGAGCTGTTGCTGCCTTGGGCGTCATTGAGAGTGAGCAGCGTCCCCGGCGTCGCGGACCCGGCATAGCTCTGGGGCAGGGTCGTAAGAACGTCGGCGATGCTGCCAGCGCCCCGCGCGT
>JBKBTU010000525.1:0-647 GCA_046290715.1 Sphingomonas sp.
TCATCAACCTGACCTTGCCAAACGGCATCGTGACCAAGGTTCCGATCGGCTACGTCCCCTACGAACCCCATGTCGTTCATGCCTGGGCGAAGACGGTCAAGATCTTCCTGACGACACTCGTCATGTCGGCCTTCATCGCCGCTCCGATCATCATGTGGTTCATCATGTGGGCAAACAAGCGCGGCAGCGACATGCTCCAGGAACGCCACAACCGCGGCGCCCTGTTGGTCGAGCGTGACGTGCTCGTCAAAACTGTCAGCGGCCACAACCGGCGCAAGTTCCGCACCGAGTGCGCCGAACACGATCCGCCGTACGTCCCCGAACTCGTCGCCAAGGCTCCGATCCTCGATCGGATCGACCGGGGCATCCACGTTCCATACACGATCGCCGGCATCCCCTATCCGTGGCGGCTCGAACAGAGCCATACCATGCTCATCGGCACCACCGGCACCGGCAAGACGACCCAGCTGCGCAGCCACGTCTCGCAGCTTCGCGCGCGCGGTCATCGCGCGGTCATCTTTGACCTGACCGGCGTGTTCGTGGAGACGTTCTACAACCCAGAAACCGACGTCATTCTCAACCCTATGGACGAGCGTTGCGCGCCGTGGACGCTGTTCGACGAATGCCGCAACTATGCCGATTTCGTT
>JBKBTU010000526.1:0-646 GCA_046290715.1 Sphingomonas sp.
GCCGCATCCTGCACGCGGAGGATCAGGCCGAGCGGGCCGAACACCTCTTCCGCCAGCATATGGTCGGCCAGCCAGTCGGCACCCGAGACCTCGAACAGGTTCGGGGTGGCGGTGCGGTCCTCGCAGATCGTGGTCAGCAGGCTGCGCACGCCGGTGCCTGCGGCCACCCGGTCGCGGCCCGCGCGGTAGGCCTCGGCCATGCCATCGGTCAGCATGGTCTGCGCGGCGACCGGCTCCAGTGCGGCCTTGGCAGCGGTGGCAAAGGCATCCGCCTCCGGCCCGTCGATCACCACGGCGATGCCGGGGTTGGTGCAGAACTGGCCCGCGCCCATGGTCAGGCTGGCGGCCCAGCCCTTGGCGAGGGCCTCGCCCCGGGCCGAGACGGCTTCGGGCAGCAGGAACATCGGGTTGACGCTGCCCAATTCGCCGAAGAACGGGATCGGGTCAGGACGCGCGGCACACAGATCATACAGCGCGCGTCCACCGCCCAATGAACCCGTAAAGCCGACCGCGCGGATCAGCGGATGCTGCACCAGCGCCTCGCCGACATCGCGCTTGCCGCCCTGTACCAGGCTGAACACGCCGGGGTGCAGGTTGCAGGATTTGCGGGCCGCATCAATGGCCTGCGCCACGATCTCGCCGGTGC
>JBKBTU010000527.1:0-401 GCA_046290715.1 Sphingomonas sp.
GTGGCGCCGAGCTGCGCCTTGATGTCGTCGCCGATGATCGGCACGCCAGCCTTGATGAAGCGTTCCGCCCACACGGGGTCACTGGCAATGAACACGGGAATGTTGTTCACAAACGCCACGCCCGCCTCGAGCGCGCATTCGGCGTAGAATTCACTGGCGGCCTGCGAACCCACCGGCAGATAGTTCATCAGCACATCGGTCTTGGTCTCGCGCAGGGCGGCGACGACCTCCGCTTTGGAGGCCTCCTTCTCACGCGCGAGCAGGAATGTCCGATGATCGTCATAATCCGACATATGTTCGGCGACGCCGTCAAGAACATGCCCCATCCGTACCTTGGTACCCGTGGGAGGCACGGTTTCGCAAAAGACGGTGGTGCAATTGGGCTTGGCGAAGATTGCCTC
>JBKBTU010000527.1:411-645 GCA_046290715.1 Sphingomonas sp.
CCTCTGCGACGTCCTTGCCGACTTTTCGTTGGTCAATATCCCAAGCAGCTACGACATGGATATCGGTCGGCTTATAGCCGCCCAAGTCCCAATGCATGAGCCCGACCGTTTCGTTTGCACCCTCGCGATAATAGGAAAGCCCCTGCACGAGAGAGCTGGCGCAGTTGCCTACCCCGACAATGGCAATATTAATGGCCGGCATTACCTGTTGCTTCCTTCTGTATTTGGGAAATG
>JBKBTU010000528.1:0-645 GCA_046290715.1 Sphingomonas sp.
GCGGCCAGCAAGGCGGCAATCGATGCAGTGGCGGCAAGCGCGACGGTCGGACGAAAGCGCATTTTGGATCCTCCCCGGGATAAATGTCGGGGGTCGTCGCCCCCTTGCGACACAATGGTTATGGATCAATACAAATATTGTCAACAATCTCGTCGGCAAATCGTTGAGCGCCAGCCCGCAACCATCCACTTTCAAGCCCCTCCCGCTTGCGGGAGGGGTTGGGGAGGGTCTTCTTCTTCTGCTTCTTCTTCTTCTCTGTCTTTGTGCTCCCGCCGCATCCCCACGCCCATCGTCACCCCGGCCTTGTGCCGGGGGCCACCGGGAGACAGGCGTGGGACTAGCGGCTCGATCGCTGCGCGCGCGGCCAAGTGGACCCCGGAACAAGTCCGGGGTGACGGAGGAGTGGGCGCACGGGGTGCGCGACATCGAAGGGTTCTATGGGTGTGAGGAAGGATTTCACCCCTGCTGTTCCGGGCGAGGGCGCAGCTACCGAACAAGGCTATGTCGCTTACAAACGTGCCAAGATCGATCGCGGATTGGAGCAGTCTCGCGATCGATCTGCTATGATCCCGGTGGACCAGCTACTGCGAGCCCTCTCACTCGATTGGTGATTTCACGCTGTAGGCGCACAACGACTTGCAGCCA
>JBKBTU010000052.1:0-12986 GCA_046290715.1 Sphingomonas sp.
TCAAGCCGGATCACTACCGCTATTGATCGCTTCGCGATCTCTGGTGACGGAAGGGGCGGTGCCGGCAGGCGCCGCCCTTTTCGCGTCGGCTTGCCCGCCACGTGCCGGCGAGGATTGGAAGATGTGCCGTTCCGTTCTACACTCGGACGAGCACGCCATCCGGAGGCGTGACGAGGGGTAGGCGTTGATCCAGCTTTCGGTGATCGCGGCGGTCGTCTGCGGCGCGATACTTGCGTTGCTCGTCGGCGGTGCCGGTTTCGCGCTGTTCGCCGGCTGGCGTCTGCGCGGCGAGGCGAGCGAAGCGATCGCGCGGACGCGCGAGGCCGAGGCGTTGCGCAGCGTATCGCCGGCAATGGCGATGCTGATCCGTGCCGACGGCCGCGTCGACATGCCGCCGCGGCTGGTCGATTGGCTGGGCCTGCCCGCCGCACCCCGCTTCATCCAGGATCTTGCGGCCGAGGGCAGCGGGCTGCTGGCGGCCGAGGCGCAGGCATTCGCCGACGACGTCAAGGCGGCGCAGCGCGCGGGGCGCGGGTTCGTGCGAGCGCTTCATCCGCAAGGGTCAGGCCGGGCGATCACCGTGCGTGGCAGCCGTGCGCCGGGCGAGCTCGGCGCGACGGGTGCGGTGGTGGTCTGGACGCTCGATGCCACCGATAGCGAGGCCGAGATCACGCGGCTGCGCAGCGAGGTCGAGCAGCTGAGCCACGCCTTCGACGCGCTCACCGGCCTGATCGAGGCCGCGCCGATGCCGATGTGGTACCGTGCCGCGGACCTGCGGTTGACGATGGTCAACACGGCCTATGCCCGGGCGGTCGAGGGTGTCGATGCGGCGGACGTGGTCGCACGCCAGCTCGAGCTGGTGGAAGGATCCGGCCGCGGTGGGCCCCGTGCGGGCGCGAAGGCGGCGCGCGCGACCGGTGCGCCGCAGCAGGAGGTGCTGCCCGCGACGATCGCAGGGGAACGCCGCTCGTTGCAGGTGCATGACGTGCCGCTGCCGGGCGGTGGCGTAGCCGGCTTCGCCGTCGATATCGAGGATCTCGAGCAATCGCGCGCCGGCGCGAAACGCTTCGCCGATGCGCAGCGGGCGATGCTCGATCGGCTGTCGGCGGGGGTGGCGCAGTTCGGCGCGGACCGAGGCCTGGTCTTCTGCAACCAGCCGTTCCGCCGCATGTTCGCGATGCGCGCCGAATGGCTCGCCGACCGCCCCGAATTCGACCGTGTTCTGGAACGGATGCGGGAGGCGAGCCGATTGCCCGAGGTGCGCGACTTCCCGAACTGGAAGGCGGAGCGCCGCGCCTGGTTCGTGCCCGGCGATGCCGCGATCGAGGAGAATTGGCACCTGCCCGGGGGCACGCACCTGCGCGTCGTCGCGCAACCGCTGCCGGACGGCGGGGTGCTCGCGATCTTCGAGGATCGGACCGAGCAGGTCCAGCTCGCCAGCGCGCGCGACACCTTGCTGCGGGTCCGCACCGCGACCTTCGACAATCTGTTCGAGGCGCTCGCGGTGTTCGCGGCGGACGGCAAGCTGCAATTGTGGAACAACCGGATGCGCAGCCTTTGGGGGTTCGAGGAGGAATTCCTCGCCGCCCACCCGCGCGTCGACACCTTCGCAGAGGCCGCCGCACCCAAGCTTGCGACGCCGAACCGCGCCGCGCTCATTCCCGAACTGGTGCGCTCGGCCACCGCGGAACGCCAGCAGCGCGGGGGTCGCGTCGCCTTCGCCGACGGGCGGCATTTCGAATTCGCCGCGGTGCCGCTGCCCGACGGCAACGCGCTGCTGACGATGCTCGACATCACCGACAGCCGCCGCGCCGAGCAGGCGCTGCGCGATCGCGCCAACGCGCTGGAGGCGGCCGATCGGGTCAAGACGCAATTCGTCGCCAACATGAGCTATGAGCTGCGCACGCCCCTGACCTCGATCAGCGGCTTCGCCGAAATGCTGCATGCGGGGTTCGCCGGCGCGCTCAGCCGCGATGCCGAGGGCTATGTCGAGGCGATCCTGCAATCGGTCGAGCGGCTCGGTCTGCTGATCGACGACGTGCTCGACCTGACGCAGGGTGGCGACGAGGCGGAGATCGAGCGGCTCGACGTCGATCTCGCCGCGACCGCGCGTGCCGCGGCACAGACGGTGATGCCCGCCGCGAAACGCCGCAAGCTCGACTTCGCGGTCGAGCTCGCCCGCTCGACCGGGCGGGTCACGGGCGATCCCCGCCGGCTGCGCGAGGTAATCGAACATCTGCTGCGCCACGCGGTCGCCTCGACGCCGGAAGGCGGCCGCATCCTGCTGCACAGCGACGGCAGCGCCACCGCCGCGCGCATCGTCGTCTCCGACGACGGGCTCGGGATGGATGCGGACAGCGTCGCGCATGCCTTCGACCGGTTCGGCGAGCCCGGCATGCAGCCGACCGGGGAACGCGCGCTCGGGCTCGGGCTGCCGCTCGCCAAGCAATTCGTCGAGGCGCACGGTGGTCGCATCGACCTCGTCTCGCAGCCGGGCGAGGGGACGCTCGTCACCGTCGAGCTGCCGCGGCGATGACCGGTATCGTGCTTGCCGATCCGGCGGCGACCGAGGCGTTCGGCGCCGCGCTCGCTTCGCGCGTGCAGCCGGGCGACGTCATCACGCTGTCGGGCGATCTCGGCGCGGGCAAGACCAGCATCGCGCGCGGCCTGCTCGCCGCGCTCGGCCTCGTCGGCGAAGCGCCGAGCCCGAGCTTCGCGATCGTTCAGCCCTACGACCCACCCGAGGTGGCGCTGCCGGTGCTGCACGTCGACCTCTACCGGATCGATGATCCGGATGAGCTGGACGAGCTGGGCCTGGACGATACGTCCGATGCGCTGTTGCTGGTCGAATGGCCCGAGCGTGCGCCGGGGCGCTGGCTGCAGGCGCTGGCGCTCCACCTCTCCCCGTGGGCGGGCGGCGGACGAATCTTGACAGCTGCCGTGCCGGCGTCTTGGAAGCCGCGATGGCCGATATGATCCCGCCCGCCGGTGCCTCCGCCTTCCTCGCCGAACATGGCTGGTCGGGCACGATCACGCCGGTCGCGGGCGACGCCTCGTTCCGCCGCTATTTCCGGGTAACGGAGGTGGCGCGCAGCGCGATCCTGATGGACGCGCCGCCTCCGCACGAAGATCCACGTCCTTTCATCGCCGTCGCCGAATGGCTGCGCGGCCGCGGCTTCGCGGCGCCTGCGATCCACGCGGCCGACCTAAATCAGGGTCTGGTGTTGCTCGAGGATTTCGGCGACGCGCGGCTGCGCGAGGCGGCCGATGCCGAAGGACCCCAGGCGCTGCCGCTCTATGCCGCGGCGATCGATTTGCTGGTCGAGTTGGCCGCGCATCCGGCGGAGGAGCTCGCACCCTACGATCGGGCCGTTCTGCATCGCGAAGCGGGGCTGTTCACCGAATGGTATTGCCCGGCGGTGGGCCTGACGGTCGATGACGAGGGCTATCGCGCCGCGTGGGATGCGGTGCTGGAGCATGGGCTGGCCGATGCGCCGGTCACCGTGCTGCGCGACTATCACGCCGAGAATTTGATGCTGGTCGGGCCGGATCGCGTGCTGGGGCTGCTCGACTTCCAGGACGCGCTCGCGGGCCATCCCGCCTACGACCTCGTGTCGCTGCTCCAGGATGCGCGGCGCGACGTCGATCCGAGCGTCGAGGACGCGATGCTCGCGCGTTACCGTGCGGCGACGGGCGCGGGCGATGCGTTCATGAGGGCCTATCACGTGCTTGGCGCACAGCGGAACGCCAAGATCATCGGCATCTTCACCCGGCTGTGGAAGCGCGACGGCAAGCCGCGCTATGCGGCGCTCTGCCCGCGCGTATGGGCCTATCTGGAGCGCGACCTGTCGCAGCCGGTGCTGGCGCCGGTGGCACGTTGGTTCGACGACAACGTGCCGCCCGAGCTCCGCGGCGATCCGGCGGTGATCGCGGCATGACGCGGCAGCGCAGCTTCCGTCCCGATCCCGGCGGCACGGTGCCCAAGACGGCGATGGTGATGGCGGCCGGGCTCGGCAAGCGAATGCGGCCGCTGACCGCGACGCGACCCAAGCCGCTGGTCGAGGTGGCGGGGAAGCCGCTGATCGACCACGTCTTCGACCGTCTGCGCGCGGCCGGCGTCGCGCGCGCGATCGTCAACGTCCATTACCTCGCCGACACGCTTGAGGCGCACGTCACCAATGCCTTCGAAGGTATAGAGGTGGTGGTGAGCGATGAGCGCGGGCAGTTGATGGAAACCGGCGGCGGCCTCGTCCAGGCACGCGAGCTGCTCGGTGACGATCCGGTGCTCGTCGTCAACAGCGACAATCTCTGGCTCGACGGGCCGGTCGACGCGATCCGCCTGCTCGCGCATCGCTGGGACGATGCCGAGATGGACGCGCTGCTGCTCGTCGTGCCGTATGCGCGCGCCAACAATCACAACGGCCAGGGCGATTTTCGCGTCGCCGCCGACGGCAGGATCGTCGGCCGCAGGCGGGCAGGGGCGACCGCGCCGTTCGTCTACACGGGCATCCAGATCCTCCACCCGCGCATCATCCGCGACTGGCCGGAAGGGCCGTTCTCCACCAACCTGTTCTGGGATCGCGCGATCGCGGAGGGCCGTGCCTATGCGCAGGTTCATCAGGGGCTGTGGTTCGATGTCGGCACGCCTGCGGCGATCCCGCGGACGGAGGCGATGATCGCCAATGGCTGATGCCCCGGCGACGGCCGGCGACGCCCGCTCCCGCCCCCGAACCGGCCGACGCCCGCAACTTTTCTCCATCCCGTCGCACAAAGCGTTCGCCGATACCCTGGTCGCGGGGCTGCTGCGGCGCGTGGACGGCGATGCGATGGCGCTCGCCCGCGGCCTCGTGCTGCTCCCCAACAATCGCGCGGTACGCGCCGTCACCAGCGCCTTCGTTCGCGCGAGCGGCGGCGGTCTGCTGCTGCCGCGGATGGTGACGCTCGGCAGCCCCGATCTCGGCGAAGCGGTGGGCGCGGCGCTCGACCCGGTCGACGACGACGATCCGCCGCCGCCCGCGATCCTGCCGATGCAGCGGCGGATGATCCTCGCCCGGCTGGTGTCGGAGGAGCGGCACCGGGCCGGCACGCCGATCGATGCGGCGGAAGCGGTTCGGCTCGCGGGCGAATTGTGCCACACGCTCGATCAGCTGCTGGTCGAGGAAGTCCCGCCGGAGCGGCTCCGCGACCTCGATCTCGCGCCCGAGCTGACCGAGCATTGGCAGCGCGCGCTCTCCACCTTCGCGATCGTCCTCGAACGCTGGCCGGGCGAGCTCGCGCGACTGGGGCGGATCGATGCCGCGACACGGCGCCGGCTGCTGCTCGATCGGCTGACGCGGCGATGGCGCGACGTGCCGCCTGCCGGGCTGGTTTGTGCCGCCGGCGTGACCGATCCGGCGCCCGCGGTGACGCGGCTGCTGCGCTGCATCGCCGAGGCGCCACAGGGGATGACCGTCTTCGCCGGGCTCGATCTCGGCATGCCGCAGGAGGAGTGGGACGCACTCGGCCCGCACGAGTCCGATCCCGCGCGGCGCGCGATCGAGACCCACCCGCAATTCCACCTCAAGCTGATGCTCGAGCGGATGAGCGTCGGGCGCGAAGAGGTGCGCAGCTGGCCGGGCAGCGCCGGGCCGGACGCCGGCGCGATCCGCGGCCGCGCGATCGCCAACGCGCTCGCGCCGGCGGCATTCACCGGCAAATGGACCGCGCTCAAGGCGGAGGATCGTCGGCTCACCGGCGTCGCCGCCGCGGAACTTGCGACACCCGCCGAAGAGGCCCAGACGATCGCGCTGGCGCTGCGCGGCGCGATCGAGGAGGAAGGGCGCACCGCAGCGCTGGTGACGCCGGACCGTGCGCTCGCACGGCGTGTGGCAGTGCACCTGCGCCGCTGGAAGATCGAGGCGAACGACACCGCCGGGCGCCCCCTGTCGATCCTGCCGCCCGGCGTGCTGCTGCTCGCGCTCGCCGAGGCGGCGGCACAGCGTTTCGCGCCGATGGCACTGCTGGCGCTGCTCAAGCATCCGCTGGTCCGCAACGATCCGGCCGACCGCAGCGTGCGCGGCGCCTGGCTGGATGGCGTGCGTGCGCTCGATCGCAGCATCCGCGGACCCCGCCCGGCAGCGGGGCTCGACGGGATGACGAGCCATCTGCTCGCGCAGCGTCGCGAGCGGGCAGCGGCATGGTTCGCGGAGGTCGCCGGCCTGCTCCGGCCGATCGAGCTGGTGTGCGATGCGGGGCGGCAGCCGCTGCCGCGCCTGCTCGAAGTGCTGCGCGAGACCGCACAGGCGCTGTGCGGCGACGAATTGTGGGCGGGGCCGGCGGGACGTGCCGCGGCAGAGTTTCTCGCGGCGCTGGAGGCGGAAGCGGCGCTGGGGCCACCGGACGTCGCGCCCGAGGGACTGGTGCCGCTGCTGCGGGGATTGCTCGACGAGGTGGCGGTGCGGCCGGGGTCGGGCGTCGGCCATCCCCGGATCGCGATCTACGGCCTGATCGAGGCGAGGTTGCAGACCGCCGACCTGATGGTGCTGGGTGGCCTCAATGAAGGCATCTGGCCGGGCCGGCCTGCGCCGGATCCCTGGCTCGCGCCGCGCATCCGCGCCGCACTCGGGTTGCCGGGGCTGGAGCGGGCGGTCGGCATCGCCGCACACGAATTCGGGCAGGCTTTGGGCGCGCCGCGTGCTCTGGTCACGCGCGCACGGCGGGATGCCGCCTCGCCCGCGCTGGCGTCGCGCCTATGGCTGCGGTTGCAAGCAATGGCCGGGGACCGCTTCGTGCGCGCGCATGACCTCGAAGCGTGGAGCCGCGCGCTCGACGATCCGGGCGAACACCGGCCCGCGGCTCGGCCCGAACCGCTGCCGGCACCTGCGCTGCGGCCGCGGACGATCTCCGTCACGGAGATCGACCGGTTGAAGGCGGATCCCTACGCCTTCTACGCGCGGCGCGTGTTGGGGCTGATGCCGATCGATCCGGTCGACGCCGATCCCAGCGCGGCGTGGCGCGGCACCGCGGTACACGCCATCCTCGAGGAATGGTGGAAGCGCGATGCCTGCGCCCCCGATGCCTTGATGCCGCGCGCGACGGCGATGCTCGACGACGAGCGGACCCACCCGATGATGCGCGCGCTGTGGCGGCCGCGGTTGGTCGAGGCGATCGACTGGATCGCGCGCACGGTCACCGCGCAAGACGGCGAGGGTCGAAGCGTCGCGTCCGCCGAGGGGCAGGGGACCATCGAGGTCGGCGGCATCCGGCTGTCGGGTCGCTACGACCGGGTCGACCGGCTTCCCGACGGCAGCCTCGTCGTCGTCGACTACAAGACGGGAAAGCCGCCATCCTCCGCGGCGGTGCGCGCGGGCTACAGCCTGCAACTGGGCCTGCTCGGCGCGATCGCCGAGCGCGGGGGCTTTTCCGACGTGGCGGGCCGCGCCGGCGGCTTCGAATATTGGTCGCTCGGCAAGAAGCGCGACCAGTTCGGCTATATCGAAACGCCCGTCGACCCCGAGGGCAAGCGCGACAAGATCGCGACCGCCGAATTTACCACGATCGCGATGAAGAATTTCACCGATGCAGCGGCCGAGTGGCTGACGGGGAACGCGCCTTTCACGGCCAAGCTGGTGCCGGAATATGCGCCTTATGCCGAATACGACCAGTTGATGCGCCGGGACGAATGGTATGGCCGGGACTGACCTTGCCACCTTGCCGCGCCTGAAGGGCGCCCAAGCGGCGGCGAGCGATCCGCACGCGCATGTCTGGCTGTCCGCCTCGGCGGGCACCGGCAAGACGCAGGTGCTGGCGGCGCGCGTCTTCCGGCTGTTGCTGCGCGGCGTCGAACCCGCCGCGATCCTCTGCCTCACCTTCACCAAGGCGGGCGCGGCGGAGATGGCGCAGCGGATCAACAACCGGCTGGCGGGCTGGGTGCGGATGCCGGGGCCGCAACTCGCCGCCGATCTCGAGGCGCTCGGCGAACGCGCGACGCCGGACTTGCAGGCGCGCGCGCGCACCCTCTTCGCCGGCGTGCTCGACGCACCGGGCGGCGGGCTGCGCATCCAGACGATCCACGGCTTCTGCCAGAGCCTGCTCGCCGCCTTTCCCGTGGAGGCGGGACTGACCCCGGGCTTCCGCCCGCTCGAGGCGCGCGAGGAAGCGGTGCTCGCCCGCGAAACATTGGCCGACCTGCTCGTCGAGTCCGAGCGCGAGGGCCGGCTGCGCCCGATCGAGACGATCGGCGCGCTGTCGCTGCGGCTGGGCGAGGGCGGCGCCGAGGCGTTCCTGATCGCCTGCGCCAAGTCGCTGCACGCGCTCGAAGCGCTGCCGAGCGGCATCGGGGCGTGGCTGCGCCGCACCTTGGACCTGCCGCAAGGCGATATCGGCGAGGCTCTCGCGTCCGGCTGCGACTGCATCGACGAGGACCTGGTCGGACGGCTCGCCGCCGCCAACACCGCGTGGGCGACCGCCACCGGCCTTGGCCATGCCGAGACGCTCAACCGCTGGCTCGCAGCGGCGCCGGCCGATCGCTCGCTGACCTTGCAGGACCTCGCGTCGGTCGTCCTCACCGGCAAGAACGAACCGCGCAAGGCATCCAAGAAGCTGGTCGATGCCGAACCCGACTATCAGGATCTGGCTGCGGCGCTCGGCGAGCATTGCTTGGACCTCCTCTCGCTCACCCAGCGCGCGGCCTATTGCGACCTGCTGGCCGACGCGCTCGAGGTCGGGCGGGATTATGCGCGGGCCTATGCCGCCGCCAAGCGGCGCAGCGGCGCGGTCGACTTCGACGATCTCATCGGCGTCACCGTGCGGCTGCTCGAACAGCCCGGCATCGGCGAGTGGGTACGCTACAAGCTCGACCAGGCGACCGAGCACGTCCTGATCGACGAGGCGCAGGACACCAACCTCAACCAGTGGCGGATCGTCACCGCGCTCGCGGGCGAATTCTTCGTCGGCCGCGGCGTGCATGCGCCGTCCACGCGCACACTGTTTACGGTCGGCGACTTCAAACAGGCGATTTTCGGCTTCCAAGGCACCGATCCGATCAACTTCCGCTGGGCGGAGGGTCATTTCGCGACGCAGGCGGCCGCGGTGGAAGGTACGGAGGATTGGCCCGAGCACGAACGCGGGTTGCCCTTCCAACGCCTGTCGCTGACCCATTCCTTTCGCTCGACGCGCCCGATCCTCGAATTCGTCGACGCCGCGGTCGCCGCCGCCGGCGACCCCGGTCTCGGCGCGATCGGCGATCTCGAGGAGCATGCCAGCGAGGTACCTGGACCGGGCACCGTCGAGCTGTGGCCGCCGGTCGTCGCCGGCGGCAGCGACGTCGACGAGGAAGCATGGATCGACGATGCGGTCCGCGAGCAGGCGGTACGGATCGCGCGCGCGGTGAAAGGCTGGATCGACGACGGCCTGATGCTGGAAAGCAAGGGTCGCGCGCTGCGGCCCGAGGACGTGATGATCCTCGTCAAGCGCCGCGGCGACCTCGCCTCGCTGATCGTCGCGCGCCTCTATGCCGAGGGCGTGCCGGTGGCAGGCGTCGATCGGCTGCGGCTCAACGCGCCGCTCGCGGTGCAGGACCTGCTGGCGGCGGTGCGCTTCACGCTCCAGCCCGAGGACGACCTGTCGCTCGCCGCGCTGCTCGTCTCGCCGCTGATCGGCTGGACGCAGGACGAGTTGATGCACGCCGCGCCGCGCGAGCACGGCAGTCTGTGGCGCCACCTCACGCTGACACAGGGCGAGGAACGGCTCGCGCCGCTGCGCGCGATGCTGTCGCGCGCCGACATCGCGACGCCCTACCAGTTCCTCGAGGAATTGTTGTCCGGTCCGCTCGACGGCCGGCGCAAGCTGCTGCGCCGCCTGGGTGCGGAGGCGCGCGATCCGATCGAGGAACTGCTCAACGCCGCGCTCGCGTTCGAGACGACGTCGACGCCGTCCATGCAGCGCTTCCTCGATTGGTTCGATCGCGGCGACGTCGAGATCGTGCGCGATCCCTCGGCGCCGCTCGATGCGGTGCGGGTGATGACCGCGCATGGCGCCAAGGGATTGCAGGCGCCGCTGGTCATTCTCGCCGACGCCACCGTCGACCCGACCGCCGCGCCGCGGACGCTGGTGCGCTGGTCGCCCGAGCCCGGCGCCCAGCCGATCCCGATCTTTCGCCCGCGTGCCGCCGAACGCGGCGGTCCGCTCGACGCCGCGATCGGCGCGGTCGAACGACGCGAGCTCGAGGAGCATTGGCGGCTGTTCTATGTCGCGGCCACCCGCGCGGAGGAGCGGCTGGTGATCGGAGGCGCGCTCGGCACGCGCGCGCAAGGCGTGCCGCCCATGGCAAGCTGGTACGCGGCGGCGGCGCGTGCCTTCGACGCGCTCGACGTCGAGCAGGCGGAGGTGCGCCGCTTCGCCGGACGGACGGCGCATGCTCCCGTCAAGCTCCGCTCTTCCGCCATGGCGCCGGCTCCGACGGTCGTCGCGATTCCCGACTGGGCCCAGCGGCCGGCGCCGGTCGAAAGCCGCCCGTCGCGCCCGCTCGCGCCCTCGGCGATCGGTGAGGACGAGGTGAGCGACCCGCCGCCCTCTCCTGCGATGCGCGCCGCAGCGGAACGCGGGCGGCTGCTCCACGCGCTCTTCGAGCGACTGCCGGCGGTGCCGCTCGGGGACCGCGCGACGCGTGCCGACCGCTGGCTGGCCGCGGCGGGCGGGGTCGCCGATCCGGCGGTACGCGCCGACATCACGCAAAGCGCGCTCGCGATCCTCGACGATCCAAGGTTCGCCCCGCTCTTCGCCCCCGATGCGCTGGCCGAGGCGCCGATCGCCGCGACGCTGGCGAACGGGCTTGTCGTGTCGGGCACGGTCGACCGGCTGCTGATCGGGCCGGACGCGGTTCGCATCGTCGACTTCAAGACCGGCCGGCGCGTTCCCGACAGCGCCGAGGCGATTCCGCCCTACCACCTCGACCAGATGGCGGCCTATGTCGCCGCGCTCGCCACGATCTTCCCCGATCGCCGGATCGGCGCCGCTCTGCTCTACACGGCGGGGCCGCGGCTGTTCGAGCTGGGGGCGGACCAGCTCGATGCGCACAAGCCGCGCTTTCGCGCGCGGGAGCAAAGCTAGGGGCTGAACGGTTGAGCCGGCAAGCGCGCCATCCTAGATGAGGCGGCAAAGGAGACTTCCATGGCTACCAAAGCGATTACCGACGCCAGCTTCGACACCGACGTCCTGAAGGCGGACGGGCCCGTCCTCGTCGACTTCTGGGCGGAGTGGTGCGGCCCGTGCAAGATGATCGGGCCGAGCCTCGAGGAATTGTCGGAAGAGCTGGGCGAGCAGGTGACGATCGCCAAGCTCAATATCGATGACAATCCCGACGCCCCCGGCCGCTACGGCGTGCGCGGCATCCCCACCATGATCCTGTTCAAGGCGGGCGCCCCCGCCGCGACCAAGGTCGGCGCGGAGCCCAAGGGCCGCATCAAGGCGTGGCTCGAGGGCGCGCTCGCCTAAGCGCATCTTCCACGACTCAGCCCCTCACCTGGTCGCGAAAGCGGCGGGTGAGGGCGGGGCTCAGCCGAACAAGACCTCGACGGCGTAGTCCCAAAGCTTCGGGGACGAAGCCGCGATCATACCGCGGCGCTGGTCTCCGACCCGATAGTCGGTGCCGTCCGGCCGGCGAACGACACCGCCGGCTTCGCGCAGGAACAGCGATCCCGCGGCATGGTCCCAGGGCAGCGTCTTCTGGAACAGCGCGATGGCATTCACGCCCAGCACCAGCCGCGGATATTGCTCGGCCGCGCAGCGCGGCATCGGCGCGACGCTGAGGCGGCCCTCCGCCCGGCGCGCGATATCCGCCTTTTCCGCATCGGTCATGAAGTAGGTCGCGAGCACCGCGGAAGGGCAGGTTGCTTCGGCGGCGGCCGCGAACACGCGCGCATCGTCGATATAGGCACCGTGTTCCGCGACGGCATGACAAAGTCGCCCGGTCACGGGATCGAGGATCCATCCCGCCTGCGTCACGCCATACTCGACGAGCGCGATCATGATGCCGAACGTCGCGATGCCGCTCGCGTAGTTGTTGGTGCCGTCGATCGGGTCGATGATCCACACCCGACCCCGATCGATCCCGTCGACCAACGTCGGGTCCGCCGCCACAGCCTCTTCGCCGACGACGCGGATCGCGGGATCGAGCGCCGACAGGCCGGCGGTCAGTGCCGCTTCGCTCAAACGGTCGGCGACCGTCACCATGTCGTCCGCCGCCTTTTCCTCGACCTCGTCGGCGGCGAGGTTGCGGAAGCGTGGCATGACGATCGTCCCTGCCACCTGCCGCATCAGCGCGACGACGGCCTCGTGATGCGAATGGTGCATGGCGGTTCCGGCCCTCAGCTGCGATAATCGGCGTTGATCGAGATGTAGCCGTGGGTGAGATCGCACGTCCACACGGTCGCGGTGCCGTCGCCCAGTCCCAGGTCGACGCCGATCTCGACCTCCTGCCCCTTCAGGTGCGCGGCGACGGGCGCCTCGTCATAGCCCTCCACGGCGAGGCCCTCGCGCGCGACCTGCGTCTCGCCGAAGCGGATCGACAGCCTGTCGCGCTCGGCCGGCTCCCCCGCCTTGCCGACCGCCATCACGACGCGACCCCAATTGGCGTCCTCACCGGCGATCGCCGTCTTCACCAGTGGCGAATTGGCGATCGACATTGCGATCCGGTGCGCGCTGCGGTCGCTCTCCGCGCCGGTGACGGCGACCTCGATCAGCTTGGTTGCGCCCTCGCCGTCGCGGACCACCAGCAAGGCAAGCTGCGCGCAGAGGTCGGCAAGCGCGGCGGCGAAGGCATCCGCGCCGTCACTGTCGGCGCCGACGAGCGGCGCATTGCCGGCCGCTCCGGTCGCGAAAGCCAGCACGGTATCGCTCGTCGACGTGTCGCCGTCGACGGTGATGCACGAGAAGGTGTTACGATTCGCCGCGTTGAGCGCCGCCTGGAGGAAGCCCGGCTCGACCGCTGCGTCGGTGAAGACGAAGCC
>JBKBTU010000529.1:0-645 GCA_046290715.1 Sphingomonas sp.
ATACCCACCGGTCGTCGATGATCCATGCGATGGCGGAGCTGCAGCCGGCCGTCTTCGACCTGTCGACCCAGGCGGTGGTGCTGCCGGTAGTGCCGATGTTCCATGCGGTCGGCTGGGGCCTGCCCTTTGCCGCGCCGATGGCGGGCGTGAAGCTGGTCATGTCGGCGGTCAATGACGGCAAGACCTTGTGCGACCTGATGAACCGCGAGCGGGTGACGCATACCGCGGGCGTGCCGACCGTGTGGTTCGCGATGTTCCAGCATATCGACGCGACCGGCGAGGCGCCCCGCCATCTGAAGGTGGTGACGATCGGCGGATCGGCCGCGCCGCGCGCGATGATCGAGCGGATCATGAAGATGGGCGCGCGGGTCAATCACGCCTGGGGCATGACCGAAACTTCGCCGATCGGGACGATGGGTGCGCCGACGCATGACTGGGACGATCTGAGCTTCGAGCAGAAGGTCGAGAAGACGGTGTTTCAGGGGCGCGCGCCATTCGGCGTCGAACTGCGCACGGTTGCGGACGACGGGACGCGGCGGCCCCGCGATGGCATCAGCTCGGGTCGACTGCAGATCAGGGGGCCGTGGATCATCAAGCAGTATTTCCAGGACACGAACGGCCCGTGCCTGACCGACGATGGCTGGT
>JBKBTU010000530.1:0-645 GCA_046290715.1 Sphingomonas sp.
GATGAAGGTCTGGGCGGTCGCTTCCGGCTTGTTCCAGTAGCCGCGCACCACTTTCGGACCCCGGCACCAAAGCTCGCCGACCTCGCCGATCGGCAGTTCGCGGTGCGGCTCCTCGACGGTCATGATCTTCAGGTCGGTGACCGGCACGGCTGGCCCACAGCTGTCGGGACGGTTCTCGTAATCTTCGGCCGAATTGCTGGTGGCCGTGGCCGACGTCTCGGTCATGCCCCAGCCGTTGCCGGGCGAGGCCTTGGGCCAGATTTCCTTGATCTTGCGCACCAGTTCGGGCGCCGACGGCGCGCCGCCATAGGCCACGGCCTCGATCGACGACAGGTCGTACTGCTCGCGGTTGGGATGCTCGATGATCTGCCAGGCGATGGTCGGCACGCCGCCCATCTGGGTCAGCTTTTCATCCTGGATCAGCTGCATGGCCTTGTCAGGATCCCACTTGCGGATCATGGCGAGCTTGGCGCCGCCAAACAGCGACGGGTTCAGCACCGCGAAACAGCCCGTGGCGTGGAAGAACGGCACCGAGATCAGCGAGCCACGCTGCGGAGCATCGGGATCAGGCTCGGGCGGCGCCTCGCCGCGGCGCAGGAAACTGCGCGCGCCGGCGGCGGCGGCGGCGAAGATGTTGCTGTTGAT
>JBKBTU010000531.1:0-642 GCA_046290715.1 Sphingomonas sp.
GAACACCACCACCGATCCGACGCCGGCGATAATCCCCTGAACCACCAGGTCGCCGATAAAGCCGCTGGGCAGGTTTTCCTGCGCGTGCGCGCCGAGCCATTCCTGTGCACCCTCGATCCAGCCGATCGGTGCCTCCGACCAGCTGTAGACCGCCTGGAACATGACGAAGAACAAAGCGATCAGGATGAGCCAGCCCGCGACCGGATGGAGCACGACATTGTCGACCGCGCGGGTGAAGGCGCGGCTGCGCGGTTGATCGGTGATCGCGAGCGCGGCGATGCGGCGCGCGTCGCGCTGGAAGTGCGTAATGTCCGCATCGGGGGTGGCGGGGGCGGCGGGTCGGCTCGCCCGTAGGACGCCGTCGAGCGCGACGCGCAGTTCGTCGAGGCCGCGCTTGCGCACCGCGACGGTGGTGACGACCGGGACGCCGAGCTCCGCGGACAGCGCATCGGCGTCGATGGTGAGGCCGTCGCGCGTCGCCATGTCGATCATGTTGAGCGCAACCACCATCGGGCGACCGAGCTGACGCAGCTGAAGCACGAAGCGCAGGTGATTTTCGAGGTTGGAGGCGTCGGCGACGACGATCAGCGCGTCGGGGAGGCGCTCGCCCGCCTGTTTGCCCAGAACCACGTCGCGGGTCAC
>JBKBTU010000532.1:0-641 GCA_046290715.1 Sphingomonas sp.
TGCTGGCCAAGCTGCCCGAGCGCCGCTACCAGACCGCCGCCGGCCTGCGCGCCGACCTGGCGCTGTGCCAGGCGGCCTGGCGCGACGGCCGCGGCGACGATCCGCTGCTGCTGGGGCAGGCGGACGTGTCCGACCGCTTCGAGCTGCCGGAGATCCTGGTCGGCCGCGAGGCCGAGCGCACCGCGCTGCTGGCCGCGTTCGACCGGGTGGCCGTCGGCGGCGCGCGCGAGGTGGTGACGACCCCGGCGGCGGGACGCATCGTGCCGCGCACTCCGCAAGGCTTCGCCGCCGCGCTGGGGGACCTGCTCGCGCATCCTCCCGACGCCGCCGCGGTCCGCGCCTGCGCCGCCCGCTTCACTTGGGAAGCGAACACCGCCGCGCTTTATGGCCATCTGCGCGGGCTGGTGGACGCTGATGTGCGATCGCCGTCTCCTGATCCGTCACCCCGGACTTGATCCGGGGTCCCGCTATCCTCGCTACCGTCGCCCGAAGAAGCGGGACCCCGGCTCAAGGCCGGGGCGACGAGAGACGACGGTTCAGGTGACCTGGATCCGACCCTAGTGCCCGGCGGTGAGCTTGAGCCCCGCGATACAGGCCACCGCGCCCAGGATCAGCAGCAGCCGCACCGGCGTCGCCGCCTC
>JBKBTU010000533.1:0-640 GCA_046290715.1 Sphingomonas sp.
GCCATGCGACGCCAGCTCATCCTCTCCGGCGCAAGCCGCAGCCATCCGTTCCGCGCCCGCCTTCCCGAAGTGCGCGCCGAGGTCCGCCGCCGTGAAGACGCGGGGGACCTCAAGCTGTTCGCGCTGAGCTTCACCGCGTTTTTCGTCTGCTTCTACACGTTCATTTCGTAACGCGACGCTGCGCCTCAGTCGCAGGCGCGATGGAGCTTGTGCGCGATCCACGCTGAAATGATCGCCATTCCGGCGACGAACAGCAGCTGATCCGCCGGGCCAACGCCAAACGCGGTGATCGCGATGACGAGCAGCGCGCCCAGCACCATGCCGAACGCGTTGACGATGTTGTTGGCGGCAACCGTGCGCGCAGTCTGGTCCTTGGTCACGGTGGTCGTGAGGAAGGCGTAGAGCGGCACCACGAACATGCCGCCGGCGATCGCGATCGCCATGAGGGTGAGCAGCACAAGCCATGCCTGCGGCATCACCATGAAGCCCGCCATGTCGTAGAGCTGCCCGGGCGCCGCAGGGATCCAGAAGCGCGACTCGAACGAGAAGGCGACGATGAAGACCGCCATCGCGATGACCGATGCGGGCGAATATTTTGCCGAAATCTCGCCCTTCAGCATCGCGTTGATGATCACCGAGC
>JBKBTU010000534.1:0-326 GCA_046290715.1 Sphingomonas sp.
GACTGGACCGGCAAGATCACGGTCACCGGCCTTCAGCCCGGCAC
This sequence comes from Sphingomonas sp., assembly GCA_046290715.1. GTDB lineage: Bacteria > Pseudomonadota > Alphaproteobacteria > Sphingomonadales > Sphingomonadaceae > Sphingomonas. Next base: position 45 of record JBKBTU010000534.1, read on the forward strand.
GCGCTATTTCTACCGATTCGTGGCCCCGGACGGCAGCTTTTCCCCGGTCGGTCGGACCAAGACCCTGCCGCTGGGCAGCGCGGCGCGGTTCGGCATCGCGGTCTTTTCCTGCTCCAACCTGCCCTATGGCTATTTCAACGCCTATGGCCATGCCGCGGCGCGGGAGGACATCGATCTCGCCGTCCATCTCGGCGATTATATTTACGAATATCAGAAGGGTGGCTACGCGCCTGCGGCGGGCGCCGTCGGCGACCGCTGGCCGCTGCCCGAGGGCGAGATCAT